>JAQGPD010000553.1 GCA_028293305.1 Verrucomicrobiales bacterium
ATACGCCCCCCCCCGCCCCGCCTTTTCGCTGGTGGACGTCATCCTCAATCGCGAAGCCGGCACCATCGCGAAAATCGGACCCGAAATCATCGCCGAAAAACTCGAACAGATTTTCGAATCCGAGGGAGTGACCGCCAAAGTCCATTTGGTCGCCGGCACCGAGGTGGACGCCGCACTGGCCAAAGCCCTGGATGGCCCCGGCCAGGCCGTGATCGTGGGGGGCGGCGATGGCACGGTGGCCGCCGCCGCCACCGTCCTCGCCGGAAGTTCCAAGCCCCTGGGCATCCTGCCGCTCGGCACCTTCAACCTGGCTGCCCGGGATGCCGGCATGCCCCTCGACTGGGAGGAAGCCGCCCGCGCCTTGATCCATGCCCCCATCTCCCCGTCCGACCTCCTGGACTTCGACGGCAAAATGTTTTGCTGCGTCATGGTCCTCGGCTTCTATCCCGCCCTCGCCCTCGGCCGCACCGGCTATGAGGGCAACTGGATGGTCCGCGCCTGGCGCAGCGCCATCGGCGTTTTCCGGAATGCCGCCACGTTCCCGCCCCTCCACCTCAGACTCACCGTCGATGGCCGGGAAACCACATTCCGCACCAGCATGGCCGTCCTCGTCAATAACGACTTCGAGGACCTCTTCGGTCTCATCCCCCGGCGCCGTTCCCTGAACGGCGGATTCTTCACCGTTTACCTCTCAAAACACCGCACCCGATGGGGCCTCTTCCTCACCTTCCTATCCTGGCTTCTCGGTCGATGGAAACAGGATCGGGAAATGACCGCCCTCCACGCCACGAAACTCACCATCACCGTCCGCCACCGCCGCTCCCTCCCCGTCATGCGCGATGGAGAACTGACAAAACTTCCCATCCCCTTCACCGTCAAACTCAGGCCCGGAGCCCTGCAACTCCTCGCCCCCCGCCTCCTGACCGAATCCCCCGAAACAACAGAAATCCCTCAAACCCCGGCAAGCCTCCCCGCCCACCCCTGACCCGCCGCACAACGCTTACAACAGCCCCGCCTGACTGGCCGCCACCATCAGCACACCACTCCGGCGCCGTGTTCTGGAGCCATTTAAATTTTGCCCTGGCCAGCGTCCGGACCCCGGAGGGGTTGAATATTTATAGCTACAGCGGGCGGTTATGTTCAAGCTCCGTAGGAGCGACATCTGACTCCACCGTGGGAGATATGCCGCTCCTACCGAGCGTGTTTTTTTGCCATGGGGCCGGCCATCAGGATTTCGGCCCTCCGGGCCTGAATCGTTACCAGCATAACGGCTATCATATTTTCAGTTTACTCCAGCCTCACAAAAGCGGCTCCCATAACATATCATACCCACAGCCCGACCGACCCTCGACTCTCTCAGCATCCAACCGTCAATGCGCAATAGCGGTGGTTTTAAAAAGTTCGGGACCATTAGCAAAAATGGACCCGGAAAAGAAAAGATGGCGGAAGGGGTGGGATTCGAACCCACGGTGAGTTGCCCCACGTTCGATTTCGAGTCGAGTGCCTTAAACCGAGCTCAGCCACCCTTCCGTTTATCTTTTTCGGACAATGCGCTTTTCATAACTGAAAACCGCACGCCCGGAGTTTCCCGTCTCAGGACGGGCCACCACTATGTCCACGCGAACGCCGGGGGCAAGCAGAAATGGCGGCGAATCCAAACTACTTTTCCATAAGCGGGGGCACGGAACCGCACGACATGGCTGGAAAACCCCAAGCCATCAGATGAGCGTGAATAGCCGACCTCTCATAACAAAGGCACCGAGCCGCGCGCGGCGGGGACTTGCTGTGTCAGGCAATGGAAGGAACCCAGGCCCCACACCAATTCACGGGAATTGATAGGAACGATGCGGCGGTCCGGGAAAGCCTCGCTCAGGATCGCGATGGCATCGGAATCGCGCGGATCGCCGAACACCGGCAAAAGCACCACTTTGTTGGCGATGTAAAAATTCGCATAACTCGCCGGCAGTCGCTCGCCATCGATGATCACCGGCGCGGGCATGGGCAGGGTGATGACGTTCAGCGGGCTCCCATCCTCCGTGGTCATGCGGCACAAACGTTGATAGTTCTCCTCCAGCGGCCGATGGTTCACATCGGTTTCATCCTCCTCGATAACAGTCAGGACCGTCTCCGCATTGATGAAACGCGTGATGTCGTCAATATGCCCATCCGTGTCGTCGCCCACGATTCCGTCATGCAGCCATAACACTTTTTCAAAACCAAGCCAGTCATTCAGATGCGCCTCGATCCCGGCCCGGTCCAGGTGCGGATTCCGGTTGGGATTCAGCAGGCAACTTTCCGTCGTGAGCACCGTGCCGCAGCCGTTGCAGTCGATGGATCCGCCTTCCAGCACCAGACCGGCATCAAACTCCGGCAACCCCAGAACGCGCGCCATGGCGGAGGAAATATTATTGTCAGGAAACGCCTCCGGATACTTCCCACCCCAGGCGTTGTATTTCCAGGACGTCGCCGCCACCTGGCGGAGTTCATCATTCACCACAAAAATCGCCCCATGATCCCGGCACCACGGATACACCGCCGGGATGTCCGTGATAACCAGATTCTTTTTGGTCTCGTCATCCAGATTCGCGTTCACATAGGCGCGGTCGTCCGGGTCCGTGCAGTTGAGGTAAAGCGGCTCCGAGGAAGTAATGGCGCGGATCATTTCCAAAAACACCGGCAGCACGCGGTCATGGTGATCGCCCTCCGGAAAGGACGTATCCTTCCGGGACGGCCAGCTCATCCAGGTGGCGGCATGAGGTTCCCATTCCGCCGGCATGCGCCAGCCCTGTTCGGACAAAGAAAGTTCAGACATAAAAAAATTGAAGGCGGATCCTCCGGAAAAAAGCCCGCCGCGCAAGGCGGCATCCATGCGGCGCTTGAAAAGTCTAACCTAAAAACCGCGCCGTCAGATCACCGTAGGCATCCACCCGGCGGTCCCGCAGGAACGGCCATACCTCCCGCTGGCTGCGCACCAGATCCAAATCGATCTCCGCCAATAACACTTCCTCCCCGCCGGTGCCAGCTTGCGCGATCAAGGCCCCGGAGGGATCCGCCACAAAACTGCGGCCCCAGAACTCGATGCCCGGACTTCCGTTAGGGGCTTCAAATCCACAGCGGTTCGGCGCGGCGACATAACATCCGTTCGCCACCGCGTGGCTGCGCTGGATGACTTCCCAGGATTGATATTGCCGCTCGCCATGCTCCGCTTTTTCCGGCGCCAGCCAACCGATCGCCGTGGGATAAAACAAAATCTCGGCGCCATGCAGGGCCGTCAATCTGGCCGCCTCGGGATACCATTGATCCCAACAAATCAACACCCCGATCCGGCCCACCGCAGTGTCCCAGGCGCGGAAGCCGAGATCGCCGGGCGCGAAGTAAAATTTCTCCTCAAACTGCGGATCGTGCGGGATGTGCATCTTCCGATAGGCCCCCAGCAGCGAGCCGTCCGCATCGATCACCGCGCAGGAATTGAAATACAAACCCGGGGCACGCTTCTCATAAACCGGAAGCAGAATAACCACTTTCAGCTTCTTCGCCAACCGGCAGAACCGATCCGTCAGCGGACCAGGGATCGACTCCGCCAGGCTGAAATAATCGTGATTCAGATTCTGACAAAAATAAACCGACGCGAACAACTCCTGCAAACAAACCAACTGCGCCCCCGCCTTCGCCGCCTCCGTGATCCGGCGCTCCGCCTTCTTCACATTCGCCTCCACATCCTCACTGCAAGTCATCTGGACCAGCGCGATTTTAACACGGTTCGACCGGCGCGCAGGCGCCTCCGGAGCTTTGGATTTGGCTTTCGACTTGGGCATTGGAATGAATCAAAACCGGACAGCATTTCCTTCAAAATTGCAACCAGGGACCCCCAAAAAGGAGGATAAACCCGGTCAGTGAGTTCCCCTGAAATCATGGGAAATTTGCTGGTTGCCAGTCTCGTGCTGCTGACCGGGCAACCCCCGCAACCATAAATCCAACTGGCAATTCAACTGCCAAGATGATTGCGAATCCAATCAGGATCCCGCCGGCAATCGATTACTGCCCATACTCTGGCCGTGTTATTCTCAAAAGTGTAGAAAATCCCAAAAGGAAATACCGAGCCCAGCAATCTCCTATAACTGCCGAAAATACAGCGATGATAGCCACCGGAGATTTTCAATCTATCAATATCAGCCCGCAAGCAGCTGCTGAAATAGTCACCCAAGCCAGTTTCCAGTGATTCATAAAACCAAAATCCATCCTGCAGATCGGCCATCGCGTCATTAGTGATTTCCACCCTGATCATGACCTGCCGATTGAATGCTTCACGGAGTCCCAATCCAGCATTTTTGCTTCCCCCGATTCCACCCGCGCACGGCGTAGCTCCAGCAAATCCTTTGTCTCCTGCGAGATGGCACACGTTTCCGCACGCTCACGAAGGTCCTCCCAGATCGCTTCCATAATCAGCAATCTTTCCCGCAGAGGAAGTTGTAAAATTTCTGCCGCACTCATACGTGAAATTAACTGCATCGATGGAGGACGCCACCTGAATTATTAACGCGCCGAAGACCGCCATGCGGTTGGCCGAACAGGCCGACCTATGCATCCACCAAGGCCGTTGGAGGCCACTTGGTAACAACAGTCCAAACTCACCGACCTTCAAAAAAATCGATAGACTTGGGCTATCTTTCTTCATTGGCCGAATGCCGGTCGTCCCTTTTCCTATTCCAACAATTCCTTCAACTGGTCGCGGCTGACCTGGATGACCCAGTTTTCGATGCCGGTGATGGCGTCTTTTTCGTCCCAGCTGCGTTCGACGCGGCATTGGACGATGGTTTCCGCGTGGCCGGCCATGGTGGGGAGTCGGTCCTCCGGGAAGGCCATGACGAGTTGCAGGCCGAAGTTCCGGGCGAGGGCGAGGCAGTCGTCGATGCGGTCGCCTGACAACTTTGAAAACGCCTCGTCCATGACCACGAGTCCGAGATTCATCTGTGGCTGGCGGCTGCCCTGGTCATAAACCCGGCGGAAAGCCGCAAGGGTCGCGACAAAAAACGGCGCCTGGTTTTCGCCGCCGCTTTGTTTTTTGGCGATCTTGTCGAGGTCCGCTGCTGCGGATTCGCCACGGCCCGCGTGGTGGGCCATCATGCGCCAGCGGTGGTAATAACGATAATCCAAAGCCCGCTGCGCGCGCGTATCGCCGCCCTGCTCCGCCGCCTCGATGGCGGCCATCAGTTCCGATTTCGCCTGCTCGATCTCGGCGGAGGCGGCGGCGTTGAAAAGCCCCATGTCCGCACCCGTGGGCAGTCCCTTGTCCACCAAAGTCCAGATGGCGGTGT
>JAQGPD010000274.1 GCA_028293305.1 Verrucomicrobiales bacterium
ATCTTTTTCATCTCCGTGGGGGCGGGAATCGACTTTGGTTTGATCGCTTCCGTGCCGGGCTTGATTTTGGGAATGACGGTGGTGGTGGTGGCGGTGAAGCTGGGGGTTTTATATGCGGTGGGCGGGATTTTCCGGCAGCCCCGGGCGGCGCGGGATTTAACGGCGTTCGCCCTGGCCCAGGTGGGGGAATTCGCCTTTGTGTTATTCAGCGTCGCGGATCAGGGCCGGATTTTGCCGCCTGACAAAACGGGCCCATTGGTGGCGGTGACGGCGCTGAGCATGGGGCTGACGCCGCTGATGTTGTTGGTGCATGATAAATTGGCGGCGCGGTGCAATCAGGTGAGGCCGGAAGGGCGGGCGGCGGACGAGATCGATGAGCATGACAATCCGGTGATCATTGCCGGTTATGGTCGTGTGGGGCACATCATCGGGCGCTTGCTGGGGACGCAGCAGGTGCGGTGCACGGTGATCGATATGGACGCGGATCAGGTGGAGCTTTTCCGGAAGCTGGGGCTCAAGGTTTTTTATGGCGATGCCTCGCGGGAGGATCTGCTGCACGCGGCGGGGGCGGGGCAGGCGAAATTGTTCATTCTGGCGGTGGACGATGAAGAAAAGTCGCTGGAAATCGCCGAGACCGTGCGGCGGCACTATCCGAATCTGCCGATCATGGCGCGGGCGGCCGGGCGGATCCATGCTTATAAGCTGATGCAGCGCGGATTCACGGATGTGTGGCGGGAAACGCTGGACAGCTCCCTGGAAATGGGCATCGCGGCATTGCGCCGGGTGGGGCTGGGCGCGTATGAGGCGCGTCGCGCGGCGCGTCGGTTCCGGGCCTTGGATGAGGCCACGGTGCGGGAACTGGTGGAGGTGTGGGGGGACGAGCCGAAATACATCGCGGCGGCGCGGCAACGCATTGAAATATTGGATAGGGCGGTGCAGGGCGCGGACGGACATGGCGGGCCGGACTCCGCCTGGGACACCACGAACCTGGCCCGGGAGGTGCGCGGTGAATCGCCCTGACAATCTTTGGATGGTGTGGCGGAAACGGTTTTCCTGCGCGTGGCGGGGACTTGTTATCGTGCTGCGGGACGAGCCGAGCGGGCGGGTCCATGCGTTGGCGCTGGGATTGGTTGCGGGACTGGGATGGTGGTTGAACGTGGGGTTCTTGGAATGGGCGGTGCTGGCGCTGGCGGCGGGCGGGGTGATCGCGGCGGAGGCGCTGAACACCGCGGTGGAGCGTCTGGCGGACCGGGTGAGTCTGGAACGCGAGGATTCCATCCGGCTGGTGAAGGACTTGGCGGCGGGGGGAGTTTTGGCGGCAGTGCTGGGCGCGGTGGCGGCGGGATTGGCGATCCTGGGGCCGCCGTTGTGGCTCAAGCTGACAGGTTAGGAAGGCTGGCGGCGGCGGGCTGGCGCTGTGTGAAAACGGGTCCGGCACGGGTTGTCAGGAAGAGGCGGGAGCGGCGTCAGGGTGGGAGCTGGGGCGGGATTTGAAATGCGGCCCTGGATTAAAAAATGGCGAATGACTTCCCGCTTTGATTTTCAACATGCCGCTCTGAGGATGCGCCATGCCCGATGACGTGGAAACCCAAGGTGCCGATGCGGAAAACAACACCCCGGAGGCGCCGCCTGCACGGCCCGCGCCTTTGAAGGAGCGCGAGCGGATGGACACCGGCTGTCTGCTGCTGATGGTGGCGGGATTTTTCGGCGTCTTCATGCTGCCCGCGTTTTTCCTGCTGGGAGGCGCGCCGGTGATCCTGCCTTTGCTGACGCTGATGCTGGTGGCGATCCTCACGCCTTTTATCAATCCCGTGGAAAAGTGGTCGCCCAAGGCCATGTGGATCGGGCGCGGGGTCACGTTTGGCGTGCTGGCGCTGATTTTGCTTATTGCATGGTATATGGTGTTCATCCGGGCAGTTCCCATCCTGCGTGAGTAGAATTTTTGGATAGCTGGAAAATTCTTCCACAAATGATCTTTACCGTCCGCGGCGGGCCGGATATGCGGGAGCGATGAATGCAGGAATTCTTTTAAAATGCGGTTTTGCCGGTCTGGTGCTGTCCCTCGGGGTCTTGACGGGTTGTGAAAAATCCACTGCGCCCGGCAAGCCCGCGGCGGGTGAAATCAAGGCGGGAAAATTCACCATTCTGGGCACGCGCACGGACAATGGCGACTCCACCGTGGCGATGCAGAATGCCGCCAACACCTTGCAGCTGCATCCGGATCTTGCGGGGATGGTGGGCATTTATGGGTATAACGGGCCTAAAAATGTGGAGGCTTTGCGCGAGGCGCAGAAGAATGGGCGGGATGTTTTGGGGAAGATCAAAGTCTTCGGTTTTGACGGATTGGAGGAATCGCTGCAAGCCATCGAGGCCGGGCATTTGGAAGGCACGGTGGTGCAGCAGCCGTTTGAGTTTGGCTATCAATCCATGAAGGTTTTGAAGGAACTGGCGGCCGGCGGCGCGGTGCCGGGGAAGGATGGGATTTTGGATATTCCCGTGCAGGTGGTGACCAAGGAAAATGTGGCGCAATACCGGGCGCAGGTGAAAACGTTGTTGGAATCCGCGAAGGCGGCGGTGCCGGCGGCGGGTGGCGCGGAGAAAATGAAATTCGCCTTCGTCTCCAATAACCAAAGTTCGTTCTGGGAGGAGGCGCGTGCGGGTTGTCTCAAGGCGGAGACGGAACTGGGCATCGCGGTCGATTTCCAGATGCCGTCCCTGCAGGAAGCGTCGGAACAGAACCGGATCGTCGAAAGCCTGCTGCAGAAAGGCGAGGTGAAAGGCATGGCGATTTCTGTTATTTCGCCTGACAGCCAAGGGGATCTGTTGGCGAAGGTGGCGGAAAAAATGCCCTTGGTCACGCATGACAGCGATGCCCCGAAAAGCGCCCGCAAGGTGTATCTCGGGACTAACAATTATGAGGCAGGACGCGCGCTGGGCAAGCTGGTGAAATCCAAAATGCCGGACGGCGGGAAGCTGATGATTTTTGTCGGCAGCGTGGACACTTCCAATGCGGTGGACCGGCAGAAGGGGCTGGTTGATGAGTTGGGGGCGCCCTGAATGGATTGCGGACGGGTGTGGGATCGGGGCGGACTGGGGAAGGAACATGGGGGCCGGTGCTTTGGGCCGGGGCTCCGGGGCGACTTGCAAAGTCGCGGTCCGGGTGGGGAAATGCTTGCGTTGTTGGCGGAGATTTCGATGGTTGAATAAAAATGATGCCTGACGACACGAACTTGGCTTTTGCGGAAAACCGACCTCCTTTGTTGGAGGCCACGGGCTTGTGCAAACGGTTCCCGGGGGTGCAGGCGTTGTCGGATGTCAGCGCCGTTTTTCACGCCGGGGAAGTGGTGGCGGTGATGGGTGAAAACGGGGCGGGGAAGAGCACCTTGATGAAGGCGCTGGCGGGGGTGCATCCGCCGGACGCGGGGGAAATCCGTTGGCGCGGAAAAAATGTCAGGATCTCCACGGTGGCCCAGGCCGAGGCTTTGGGAATTGCTTTTATCCATCAGGAGTTGAACCTGTGCGGCAACCTGACGGTGGCGGAAAATGTCTTTCTGGGTCGCGAGCCGGCGCGGGCCGGTTGGTGGTTGGACCGGGGGCGGATGCGCTTGGAAACGGCGGCTTTGCTGGAACGCGTGGGTCTGAAAGTGGGGCCGGACGAGCTGGTGGAAAACCTGTCCATCGGTCAGCGTCAGATGGTGGAAATCGCCCGGGCTTTGGCGCGCGA
>JAQGPD010000284.1 GCA_028293305.1 Verrucomicrobiales bacterium
ATCTTTTGTGGGCTGTAGTGTCGCTGGAAAAGAGTGGGTGGAATTTGCCAATTCCCAGCTGGAATGAGTATTATATCAATTCCAGCTGGGAATCGGTATATTTCCCACCCTGCGTTTCGAGACCGCCACGCTTTCAATGGCTGAATGCATCATTCCAATCACAGATCCGGCTGGATTACGCCAAGGGCGTTAGGGATTTCAGCCTGGGGTTGCCGTGGCCACGGCTACCCCAGGAAGCGGCCACAACGCATTTGAACCGCAACGCGGTTCCGGAAATGCGTCAATCCATGAAGCTTTCACGGACTGGAGTTGCCATGGCGGCCGGGGATCCTGAACCCTTTCAGGGTTCGGGATTTTCGCGGGTGAAGGACCTGGGGTAGCCGAACACGGTCGGCAACCCCAGGCTAACATCCCCAACGCCCTTGGCGTAATCCCGGACCGGTAAATACGGCAGGATTTGTCCCGAAGGTGTTAGTAAAAAAGATTGCGGCAGATAGGGGCGCTGGAAAAGCGCGTGTGGAATTTACCGATTCTCAGCTGGATTGGTATTAGCCTCCGCTGAGCACTTTCCAAAACATCGCGCCGGAAATCACCAGGCCCACCGCCACCACAATTCCGCGGACTGCCGCCTGCGGGATTTTTTGGGAAAAATGGGCACCCAGCCAATAGCCGATCACGGCGCCGACCAGCATGATGGCCATGCGCGGCCAGTCCACCAATCCCGTGGCCGCGAAAAACAGGGCGGCGGTGCCGTTGATCACCAAAGCCAGCATGTTCTTGAGTGCGTTCATCTTATGGATGTCCGCCATGCCCATGAAGCCCATCACGGCCAGCATGAGAATACCGATCCCCGCGCCGAAATACCCGCCATAAAGCGCCACCCCGGCCTGCAGCCCGACACAGGCGGCGACCGATAAAGTAGCACCGTCCAAACGCCCGGAAACTTCCGGGGCGGGACTCTCCGCCGCCGGATTGACTATGATGTCTCCGGAAGTTTCCCCGGAAGTCGAGCCTGCCGGGGTTTCAGGCGTTTGTTTGGCCAAAGCGGCCAGCAACATTTTGCGTTCCCGCCATTTTTTGAGCGGCCCCTGGGCTAAAAACAGAATGGTGGCGAACAACAGCAACCACGGCACCACTTTGATGAAGGTAGCCTCCCCCTGCGATTTCACCAGCCAGCTGCCCAGCAGACTGAAAACGATGCTGACCGGCACAAACCGCCTCAGCCAGATCCGCGTGGTGGCCCATTGTTTGCGATAACCAAAGAGACTGCCCGCCGTTCCCATGGTGAGCGCGAAGCTGCTGGTGGCATTGGCGACCACTGCGCCCGTTCCCGTGAAAAGCAGGGCGGGGAAGGTCAGCAAGGTGCCTCCGCCCGCCACGGCATTGATCGCTCCCGCGGCAAGGGCGGAGGAAAATAGAGCCAGGATCTCCCAGAAATTCATGGAACCACCTGACAGCTTGCACGCTTTTTGGAAACCGGGGATTCCTGCCTCCGCCTTTTGGGCTGCGCGCCGGTCAAGGCAGGTCGGTGCGGGATCCGCCTATCACTTTTTCGTGATGATGGTTTTGACACGGTCCGGAAAAAGTTCCCGGCACAGTCCGCAGGTGGTGCCCAGGCATCCGCGCGCGGAGCAGTGCTCGCGACCGTAAAAAATGATCCGCAGGTGGAGTTTATTCCATTCGCTTTTCGGGAATAATTTTTTTAGGTCCGCCTCGGTCTGCACCACCGATTTTCCATCCGTGAGCTTCCAGCGCTGGGCGAGCCGGTGGATGTGCGTGTCCACGGGAAAAGCGGGGACGCCGAAGGCTTGGGCCATGACCACGGAAGCGGTTTTGTGGCCGACGCCCGGCAGGGCTTCCAAGGCCTCGAAATCCTGCGGAACCTGCCCGCCGTGGTTTTCGACCAGCAGGCGTGAAAGGTCGGAGATGGCCTGCGATTTCCGCGGCGAAAGCCCGCAGGGTTTGATGATTTCCCGGATTTCCTCCACAGGAACCCGCATCATGGCCTCCGGCGTGCAAGCCCGCGCGAAAAGGGCAGGGGTGATGAGATTGACCCGCGCATCCGTGCATTGCGCCGACAGCAGGACCGCGATGAGCAGGGTGTAGGGATCGAAATGATCCAGCGGAATCGGCGTTTCCGGATACAATTCCGCGAGAACGTTGGAAATGCGGGCGGCCCGTTCGGCTTTGGTCATGACAGAATAAGCCGGGGAAAAATCGCGCGCGGTTTTGAAAATTCCGTGACTGGCGCGCCCACTCGAAATCCGCTCAAACCGTTTTGGTTTTGGTTCGTCTGTCGGGTTTTTGGTCCCAAATCAAAACCGCTTCGGGGAAAGTGTCACACTCGGCGTGAATGGGTCCACGGCGCGGAAGTGATTTTATCGCAGTAGCGGTCGGCGGCGGCTTCGAGGTCGTCGGCGTCTCGAAAGTCGCCGGTGACGGCGGTTTTCGTCAGAGGGAAGCGGTGGCCGAGCGCTGGTTGCGCTGGATGCTTTGGACCATTTGGCGGACGTGGGCGGCTTTGGTGCGGTCCTTCAGGATGGTGTAGCTCTGGGCGTAGGAGCCCCATTTCAGGACTTTGATGTTCACGTTGCGGGCACCCCAATCGGTGATGCCCGCCATGTTCGGCTTGTAAAGGTCGATCGTTTTCGTGCCGACGAGGGCGCTGCCGTAGTCGTCGATGCGGTAGGTCCAGGGGAGACCTTCAATTTTGAAAACGGTGCCGAGTGGGAAAACGGACCAATCCGAGGCGGCGCTGCGGAAGTTGCCGTATTTCAGGTCGCCGCCTTCGGCGCTGGCGAGGCCGTATTGAAGGCTGTCCGCCTCAAGATGGCTGTAGGCGGTGGTGCGGACCTTGTAGTATTTGGCGTTGTCGATCTGGGAGTGGCCACTGCTCTTGTAAACTTTGGCGCTGGCGAGGTTGGAGCTGGTGGAGGAGCAGCTGCAAAGGCCGGCGAGGAGAAGGGCGGCGACGGCGGTCAGGAAGGATCGGCAAACCATAAGGAACGTTGGGTTGGTGCGGGATTTGGCTGAAGGTCGGAAGAGGTTCGGGCGTTCAGGCGGCAGTTCGCGGGCAGTCATTTTCGTTAAAATCAATCTGCGCAGTGTGGCATTAAGCAATTGCCGCGCCGGTTTAAACCACTTTTTGCATGCCGGGGCAAGAGAAGAATTCCTTAATCGATCATGAATTTCCATGATTCCCAAGGCTTTGCAAGATTATTTATCATTTAACAGGTTTATTCGGAGTCGCCGGTGGGGACGATTTTTCCATCAATGCTGCCAGGGGAAGGGTCATCCAAAAGTCCCCCCCCTTTTCCCGGGCCAGCGCCAAATCCTGTGCGGCCGCGGCGTGATCGCCCTGCAGCGCATGGGCCACCCCGCGGTCCACCAGCAGGGAAACATCCGGAAATTCCGGACGCAGCCGGGGTCCGATCTCCGCCAATGCCGCGGTCAAATCCGGCGCCGCGGCCCCGGCATTTCCCTCGCTCAGCCGCACCCGCGCCCGTCGGATCAGCCAACTCGCGTGGTAGCGGGTGTTGGCGATTTCCTCCTCGATGGCCGGCAAAACCTCTCCGCCGCGTCCGGCATCGATCATGGCGTCATACCATTTTGATCTCACCACATAGCTTTTGAGTTTTTTCATCACCGCCTCCAAGTCCCGGACCCGCTCGTCCATTTTTCCCAGTCTCCGCTGAGCTTCGGCGCGCAGCAGGCAAAGGTCCATCTGCACGTCCTGGGCGGCCTCCAGTCCCGCCTCCACAGCGGCGAGGGCCTCCGGGTTTTTATTCTGCTTCAAAAGCAGCTCGGCGATCACGCTATAACATCCCGCCACATGGAACGACTGGTCCGGCGGCGCGGCGGCGATGGCTTGGCGCAATTTCGCAATGCCTTCATCCACATGCCCTTCGGCCGCATCCGTCCGCGCCAGCTCGCGGGAGGCGGGCAGAAAATGCGGATTCAGACTGAGCGTTTTCTCCCAATCCGCCCGGGCCTCCGCCGGCTTCTGGATCTCGCGATAGTTCCAAGCCCGCTGGAAATACAACTCCGGCAGCTGCGGGTTCGCGACGATCTGCGCGGTGAGTTCCGCGATGGTCACTTCATGTCCCGGATTCGCCGCCGCCGGGAGGCTCAGCGCCGCCCAAATCAGCACCGACCCCAGCGCCACCATTGCAGATTTCCTCATGCCCCAGTCAAAGCAGACCACACGGAAAATGCCAACGCTGAAGCAAACCCGGCCACGGAAATCGAAAACACCCGCACGAAGCCAACCCAAGATGACATAGTTTCCACTTTCCGCCTGGCGGCAGCGCTTCATAATAGGGTGGTGGCGGGAATAGGAAGCGGGGATCGGGAGTCATGCTATGGAGCGGACGGCCGGTTCAGCTCCGGTCATTTCCACTCCCCGCCTTGCTTCAATCACCCCTCATTTCTCCCCGTCACCTTTTCATGGAAAACGTCATCATCATCGGCAGCGGCTGCGCTGGTCTCACCGCCGCCCTTTACACCGCCCGCGCCGATCTCACGCCTTTGGTCATCACGGGGATCATGCCCGGCGGATTGCTCACCACCACGACCATTGTGGAAAATTACCCCGGATTTGTCGAGGGAATCGATGGCTACCAACTCATGACGAACATGCAGAAACAGGCCGAGCGCTTCGGAGC
The DNA here is from genome assembly GCA_028293305.1 of Verrucomicrobiales bacterium. GTDB lineage: Bacteria > Verrucomicrobiota > Verrucomicrobiia > Verrucomicrobiales > V1-33 > CAIZWU01. The sequence continues at coordinate 4,665 of JAQGPD010000284.1, forward strand.
CCGCCTGCGCACCCTCAGCCGCGTGGAATCCGTGGACCTCAGCCAGCGGCCCTTCGCCGTGACCGTGGACGGGGAGAAAATCCTGACCAAAACCCTCATCATCGCCACCGGCGCCGGCCACAGGCACCTCGGCATCGAGAGCGAGCACCTCCTGGAAAACAAAGGCGTGACCTATTGCGCCACCTGCGACGGCGCGCTGCCCATGTTCCGGAACAAACCGCTCGTCGTCGTCGGCGGCGGCGACTCCGCTTGTGAGGAAGCGCTTTACCTTACTCGATTCGCCAGCGTCGTCTATCTCATCCACCGCCGCGGCGAGCTGCGCGCCTCCAAAATCATGGCCGACCGCACCTTGGCCAATCCGAAAATCCAACCCATCTGGCACACGGAAGTCCTGGAAATCCTCGATGTCGCGAAAGACGAAGTCACCGGTGTCCGCCTGAAAAACAACCAGACCAACGAGGAAACCGTCCTCGATTGTTCCGGCGTCTTCATCGCCATCGGACTCATCCCCAGCACCCAATTGTTCAAAGACATCATCACCACCGACGACTCCGGTTATTTTGTCCTCACCGAAGGCAGCAAGACCAACGTCCCCGGCGTCTTCATCGCCGGCGACTGCGCCGACAAAGTCTACCGTCAGGCCATCACCGCCGCCGGCATGGGCTGCATGGCCGCCATCGACGCCGAGCGATTCCTCCAGGACGCCACAGAGTAGTCCGCTCAGTCCCCTGAGCGGTTCTCAAAGCACCGGCAGAGTAGTCCGCTCAGTCCCCTGAGCGGTCCTCAAAGCATCGGCAGAGTAGTCCGCTCAGTCCTCTGAGCGGTCCTCAAAGCATCGGCAGAGTAGTCTGCTCAGTCCTCTGAGCGGTTCTCAAAGCATCGGCTTTTTCCAAATCTTTCCCATAACCTCCACTGCCAAAATCTCCCCCACGCCCAAAACCCTCAACGCTTCCCACCCAGCTGCCGGCGCATCTCCCGCGTGAAAACCCTGACATTGTGCCGCACCACCGCGAAGCACATCAGCCCGCCCACCAGCAACAGCATCCCTGACAAAACCGTCAGCCATTGAGTCAGCGTCAGGAAAACCCCCAGCTGCCACTCCCGCCAGGCCAGCGGGCCCAATAACCAAATCCCGGCCGCCCCGATCCCTCCCGGCAC
>JAQGPD010000054.1 GCA_028293305.1 Verrucomicrobiales bacterium
CGCATCCGCAGTTTCATCAAAGCCGCCAGCCGGCCCAGCCAGGTGCGCCTGGTTCTGGAGGCGCTCCACCAGGCCAGTCCAGGCGAGGACACGCGTCTGGGCGCGGTGCTGCATGAGGTCGCGGAACGCATCCCGCAGCGAGGCCTGGTGGTGATCATCAGCGACTGCTTCGACAGCGCGGAGGAGATCATCAAAGCCTTCCACCATTTCAAATACCGCAACCACGAGATCGTGTTATTCCACCTGATGGCCGAGGAGGAGCTGACCTTTCCCTTCAACGGAAGTCAGGAATTCAAGGACCTGGAAAACGGATCGCAGCGCCTGAAGGTGGACCCCCGCACGGTGCGGAGCGCCTACCTGGAACGCGTCAAAAAACACGTCGCGCAAATCGAGTCCGCCTGCGGCCAGCTGAATGCCGACTACGTTCCCGTGAGCACCAAACAACCCTATCATGAAGCCCTGGCTGATTTTCTCGGCCGCCGCCGGAGGTGATGCGGAATCCCGCAGTCCCGCCTCCACCTCCGCCTAACCACTTTTCACCCCTCGCCGCTTTTGTCCTTTCTCAATCCCGCGCTCCTCGGCGGTCTGGCCGCCATCGCGATCCCCATCATCATCCATCTGCTGAACCGGCGGACGGCGAAGGTGCTGGACTGGGGCGCAATGCGGTTTCTGCTGGAGTCCGTGGAGTCGAGGAAAAAACGGATCCAGTTGGAGGAGGCGCTGCTGTTGGCGGCGCGGTGTTTGCTGGCCGGCCTGCTGGCGCTGGCGGTGGCGCGGCCGTTTGTGCCGCCCTCGTCCTCGATTCCGTGGCTGGTGGTGCTGCCGGCGTTTTTGGTGGGATTGGTCAGTTTCACGACCGCCCTGATTTTGCGGGGAAGCCGGAAATGGTTTTGGATTTTGATGGGAGTCTCCATCCTGCTGGCCATCGTCAGCGTGGGCGCGGTTTATTATGAGCGGCAGCTGAATCTGAAACGATTCGGCACCGGCGGAGGAAAGGACATCGCCCTGGTTTTGGACATGTCCACCTCCATGCAGCTGCGCTCGGGAGGAACGGCGGGGACGGTTTTCGAAACGGCCCTGATGGAAGCCCGCCAGCTGGTGGACAAGGCACCTCCGGGCAGCAGTTTCAGTTTGATTCTGGGAGGTCCGGTGCCCATCGCGAAAATTCCGGAACCGGTCGTGAACCGCCTGGATATAACAGAAACTCTGAAATCCCTCCAGCCCGGCCGCGGCCGCATGGCGGCGTTCGACGCGCTCGCGGCGGCGGCGGTTTCACTGTCGCGCGGCACGAACCAGGCCAAGGAAATCATCGTCCTGACGGATGGCCAGAACGTCGGCTGGGAAACCGCCAACACCGCGCGCTGGGATTCCCTGGTGGCGGGCATGGACACGCTGCCCTCCAAGCCGCAGGTGATTTTGCGCCGCTTTCCCCTGCCGCCCTCCTTCCGGAACGCGGCGCTGCAAAATATCCGCTATTCACGCGATGTGATAGGCGTGGACCGGCCCGTGGGCATTGAAATCACCGTGGAAAATACCGGCAGCGAAGCCATCACCCCCGGCGGCGTGGAACTGCAGGTGGAGGGCGAAACGCTGAAGGACGCCAGCCTGGGCCAGCTGCCACCGGGCGCCAAACAGACGGTCCGGTTTCTGCACCAATTCAAAAAACCCGGGGCGTCGGTGCTCAATGTGAAACTGGATGTCAGCGACGATCTGGCCATGGACGATTCCACCGCCAGTGTTTGTCAGGTGGTGGACCGGCTGTCGGTTCTGATCGTTGATGGAAATCCGTCAGGACCGTTCCTGGGACGGGCCGCCTCCTTCACCGCGCTGGCCCTCGCGCCGGCCTCCGCCCTGCAATCCGCCGGCTCCGATAACAAAGACGTCAAAACCGGCAGGGACCGCGAGCCCGCGAAGCCGGGAGTGACCCTGGACCCGGAAGTCATGCCGGTGAGCCGGGCGGGATCCGTGGAGAGTTTCGGCATTTACGATGTGGTGATTCTTTGCGATGTGCCGCGCCTTTCCGACTCCACCGCGCGGCGTCTCGCGGCGTGGGTGCAGTCCGGCGGCGGCTTGCTGGTGGCTCCGGGGCCAAGGGCGGCGCCGGATTTTTATAACAACTGGCGCGACGCGGATGGCCGGCCTTTTTTGCCCGCCCGGCTGGGCGGCGAGCGGATCAGCAAGGAGTCGGTCGGCGTGGCCTTGCCCAGCTTCACGCACCCGGCGCTAACAGTCGTCGCGGACTCGCGGCAGAGTGATCTTGGCGGCGCATTGTTCAACAGAACCTGGCGCCTGGATCCGACCACGGCCGACGGCGCGTCCACCGGCGCACGGCTGGGCAATGGCGACACGCTCCTGACAGGACGCACGTTCGGGTTCGGTTCCATGATCATGCTGGCGGTGAATCTGGATGCCTCCGGCTCCAACCTGCCGTCCCGCCAGGCCTTCGTGCCCCTGGTCCATCAAATGGTCTATCATCTCGCGAATCCGGACGGTCAGCCCCTCAACCGCGCTCCGGCCCGCCAGCTGAATTTCCCGCTGTCGTCCGGCATGGCCGAAGGCGGACTGCGCGGGGAATATTTCAAAGGCCGGCAGCTGACCGATCCGGTGCTGGTGCGCATCGACGGCAAGCCTGACTATAATTGGGGAGACAAATCCCCCGGACCCGGCGTGCCGGCTGATTTCACTGCCCGCTGGACCGGCATGCTCATGGCGCGGTATTCCGAGGAGTATCTGTTTGATGGCTGGGGCGATGATTCACTATCCCTTTTTCTGGCCGAAAAGCCGGTCTTCGAGCGCGGCGGGGAAGGCCGGGTGCAGTTGGAGGCGGGACGGCTCTATCCGATCCGGCTGGAGTTCTTCGACCGCAGCGGCGGAGCCTCCATGCAGCTGTCCTGGCGGAGCCAAAGTCAGCAGCGGGAAATCATCCCCGCGTCCGCCCTGACACCTTTTGCGGTGGGCGCGGCTGACGCCTCCGAGCTCCCGGTGGGCCGCTGGGACGTCACGGGTCCGGACGGCGGGAGCCGGCGCGCGGATTTGTTATTCACCCGGGGCGGACTGGTCGCGCGCATGGGCGGCGACATCGTGCCGGGCCTTTACCGCATGGCCGTGCCGAAGGACAGCGGGGCGCAGTTCGCCCGGCTGCTGGCGGAGGATGGGACCATTCCCTTCACGGTGACCGACGATGCTTCCGAGAGTCGCCTAACGCCTCTGGGCGACACCGAGCTGGCGTTTCTCCGGCAGAAGCTGAAGCTGGTGGAGCCGGGCTCATTGGCGGATCTGCTGGCAGCCCTGAGCGGAAAACAATTCGGTGAGGAACTGTGGAAATACCTCGCGGCGGGCGCGCTTTTTCTGCTGCTCGCGGAGATTGCCCTGAGCCGCTGGATCGCGCTGAGCCGACGCAGCGGGGACACCACGGCGGTGAATTTTGAAAACAGGTTCGAGCCCTCGGCCCGGTTTGTGGAACAATTGGAAAAGGTGAAAGGGACCACGGCATCCTAGCCGATCAAATCCGGTATGAACGAAACTCTGGCCAAATCCAACGAACTGTCCGCTTCCGGCTTCCACCCCGTCGTGGCCTGGGGCCTGGCCGCCGCGCTGGGGGTGCTGTGGTGGCTGACGCACCGCTGGACGCCCCGCCTGCCGGAATCACGGCCGGTGCGCGCGATGGCGGGGCTGGGCCGGATTGTGATAGGAACCCTGGCGCTGTGGGCTTTCTGGCAGGCGGCGGCGGGACACTTGTTATTGGAAACGACCTGGCCCTTGCCCCTGCATGGATTGCTGGGGGCCGCGGCGATCGAGATCGTGCTGGGCCTCTACGCCTTGGAAAAAAGGATCGTGCCGGAGCGCATC
>JAQGPD010000555.1 GCA_028293305.1 Verrucomicrobiales bacterium
AGCCTCTCCCCCATCTACAGGTTTACTGAAAACAAGGCTGGACTGGCTTTGCCCTGGCACATTATCAACCTACCAGTATAGCAAAATGAAATCAGGCCAGAACGCCCGATGCTAACCGTTAAACCAATGATACCGGTTTTCCTGTCCGCGCGGATTCGGTGATGGCGTGCACGATCCGCATGTCGGCGGTGCCCATCGCGGCGGTGGTGCGGGGGGTGATGTTATCCTTGATGCACTTCGAAAAATGATCCATTTCCGAAGCGAAGTGATTGATTTGCCGGAGATTGATATCCGCGATCTCGGGCGGACCTTCATCCGCTCCCTGCCGCCTCACCGTCAGTTTGAGTCCGCGATAGGGGAACGCGGGGTCCATGACAATCACGCCTTTTTCACCAATCACTTCATAACGCTGACTGCCGGCGGTGCCGAACGAGCATACGCATTGTGCGAGAACACCGGAGGGATATTTCATTGTATAGGAAACGCTTTCGGGAACTTCCGTGAAGCGCGGATCGTTGTCAGGACGATGCTCAGTGGCATAAACTTCCACGGGTTCCTCACCGATCACATATCGCGCCGCATTGATGGAATAGACCCCGACATCGCCCACCGGGCCTCCCGCCAGTTTTGCACTGAGCCGGATGTTGGGCGACTCGACGTTTTGGCAGTTGCTGGAAACAAACAATTTCAGTTTCCCCAGCTTCTTCGCCTCACACATTTGCATCACCTTGCGGTTCAACGGCTCGTAGTGAAGGCGATAGGCAATCATCAGCTTCCTGCCTGTCGCCTCCGCGGCGGCGGACATTTGGGCGCACTCCTCCAGATTGGCGGCCATCGGTTTCTCGCACAGGACATGCTTGCCTGCTTTCAGCGCACGGATGGTGTATTCCGCATGCATGGAATTGGGTAGGACGATATAAACAGCGTCTATATCATCGGCATCCGCCAGGGTATCAAAGTTCCCATAGTTGTAAATACGGTCCGGGGCCACGCCATACACTTCCGCCAGACGGCCGGCTTTGTCAGGATGACCACTCACCAGCGCCACCACGCGCGACCCTGAACACTCGCCAAAAGCCGGTAAAATTTCCTCGACCGCCAGTTTTCCCAGCCCCACGATTGCCCAGCCCATTTTCTTTTCGACTGGTTCCGGAATATCCAAATTGGCCGCCTGCCGTTCCGGAGGAGCCGGGGCGGACTGCTGGGTCTCGGGAGCGGCCGGCGCTTGGCCGGGAGCGGTGGCCACGGCTCCTGCTGTCATCACCGAACCGATCACCGCGCCGGAGGCCGAAGCGGTTTTCATGAACTGCCGGCGGCTGATTCCACTTCCAGTTTCATGGGATGTGGGCTCGACGGTTTGACTGGCTTCCAGGCGATCGAAAGGGGTGGGATGGGATAGGTTCATGGCAAATGCAGTGGGGAATCCCAATAGCATTTTGCACAGCCCATGCCGCCCGCCCTCCTGCGGGGGAAAACGGCTCACGGTGGCACGCCTGTCGTCCGGAACTGTGGCACTTTACCACGCGCACGCTTCCACACCGGGCGAAGCTGCATGGCCACGCGGGCTGAGATATCCGATAGGAAAATTTTAAAACCGGTATCGCGCTCCAACCGAAATCAGGAGCGGCGCGCCGATGGAAACCAGACCATTGCCACTCTTTCCTGTCTCGATCGTGGTGTCGAAAAGATTCTCCACCTTCAAATCCAACGACAGATTCCGGGTCGCCTCGAAGTCCACCGCCGCGTCCACCACGGCATAGGGGCGCAGTTTTTCAGTATTCAGATCATCCTCGAACTGACTGCCGCTGAACCGGCTTTGCAAAGTCAGGGCCCACCGGTCGTCCGGCTTCCAGGTCATGGAAACCGCTCCCACATGAGCGGGCGATTGTTCCAGTCGCCGGCCCTCCAGTTCCCTGGCCTCATCCGATTTTTCCACCACCGCATGGGTGAATAGATACTGCGCGCCCATCCGCCACCGGCTGGAAGGTTTCCAGACCACTGAAGACTCGAATCCCCACACCGTTATCCTATCCAAATTCCGCCGCTGCCTCAGCACGCCCCCCGCCGGAACAAAACCTCCCGGCTGAAACGTGCCCGGGCCCTGCCCCAGGGTCACATTCCCCACGGCGTCGCTGATCCTGTTATAAAAACCTGTCACTCCCGCCTCCACCGACTCTCCCGGGGTCCAATCGAATCCTGTTTCCGCGCCCAGAAGCTCCTCCGCATCCAACAATGGATTGGCCTCCGTGATTTCATTGCCGATGCGGAAGGGCCGGTAAAATTCATTCAAAGTGGGCTGTCGGAAACCGGTGTAAACCGCTGAACGCCATTTCAATTGCTCCGCGATGGACACGCTCAGTGCCAACCGTCCATCCGGCCGCCATTCGGCCCGGTCGGTATACAGTTCATCCACCAAAACCACGCCGCTCCCGGTATCGCTTTCCCGGCGCCCGCCATCGGTTTGCCTGACATAATCCAGCCTGACCCCCGCCACCCATGCGATCCCCGGGGACACCTCCCAGGTATCCTCCAAAAACCCTCCCGCGAACTCCTGCCGTCCCCCCGCGCGGCGTTCCCTGGTGAAACGGTTATTCATATATCGGAACCGCTCATTGGTCTCACCCTCCACACGTCGGAAATCCATTCCCGCCACTACGCGATGTCTTTCCGCGACCCGCTGGCTCCACGTCGCGCTCCCGCCCGCGGACTCGGACGGCACCCGGAATTGGTCCAACGCCGGGGTCTCCGCCGATCTTGCTTCATTCACCGAAGTGAAGGTGCTGGAGAACCGCCGGTTTTGATAGTAAGCCTGCAGGCGGAGCTCCGCTTCCAGTCCCGGAAACGACTGGATCAAGGCCGCCCCGACATCCCACGCGTCGGAGGAATTCCCCGCTCCCGGCGTGCCGTTCCCCCTTTCCTCCTGGAAACCCGACCCGTTGATTTCCAATCGGGTATGCGGCGCCGCGCGCCATGTCAGACGGGCATTCCACAAATCATTCTCCGACCACGCGGGCCCGTCCAGGGAGCCCCGGTCGCCGTTCCTGACAATGGGGTAGCCGCCGGTCTCGGAATGCCTCGTCAGGAGACTGAATCCAAAAGCCTCCTCCACCCAATCCGCCTTGAAGGATTCCTCGAAAGTCTCCCGGTTTCCAGCCCGTCCCCCCAGCTCAACTCCACTGGTTTCCGGGTCCTGCGACTCCAACTGGATGGTGCCCGCCAAAGCCGCATTTCCGAACAATCCGGCCCCGCCACCGCGGGTGACAAAAACCTTATCCAGCGTCTCCACCGGTATGCGTTGCCAGTTCACATCACCGCCGAAGGGATCATTCAGCGGCATCCCATCCAGCATCACCAACGTGCGTCCCGCACCGTTGGGACCCAGATTTCTCAGGCTGACTCCCTGGGTGGTGGGATGCGCCACCTGACTCCCCGACCGCCGGAATAAACTGAAACCCGGCACCTCCTGACGCAACACATCGTCCAGATTTCCACCCGGCGAATCTGTTAGAACCGCATGGTCGATCACCCGGACCGCGAAGGGATTCTGCAGGCCTGTGGCGGGCAAACGGCCGGCTCTCACCTGGACCTCATCCATCACCAATTCCTCAAGGCCGCTGCCACCCTCGGGCGCGCTGTCATTTTTCAAGGTCTGCCCCATCATCCGAACTGAGGTCCCTTCCAGAAACAAAAGGAGAGAGGCGACGGCGGAATATTCTTTTTTCACAGAGGGAAGCATATTACGGAGCGGAACTCCGCCAGTGAAAAAACGACCCGCAGTCCCTCGCAGTTCCCACGATGTTTCCCCCGCCTCAGGAATTGCCGGGGTCATCCGCCACTTGAAGAGTCAGCCAAGCGATCAGACCAATGAGCCCCAAAAC
>JAQGPD010000304.1 GCA_028293305.1 Verrucomicrobiales bacterium
GATGAGCGATTACCTGGTGGATAGCGTTTTCAAACCTTTGGATACTAACAACGATGGAAAAATGACCATGGCGGAATGGAGCCAGGACAACCGCCCCTCCGCCGTCAAGGCATTCAAGGACCGGGACGTCAACAAGGATGGGGTTGTCACCCTCCAGGAAGCCCGTGATTTTGGCAGAAAGGATAAAGCCAATGACGCTCTCTTCCGCGAGGCCGATACTAACAAGGACCAGTCCCTAAGCCATGCGGAAGTGACCGCCTACTACGCCAGCAAGGAAGGCCCCGTCCGCTGACCCATTTCCGGGTCTGACCGCGCCTGTCCAAGCCCGGCCACGACATCCAGGGTTCCATGGGCCGGATTCCCAGTGCCTTGAAAACCGGCGGCGGCCGTCCGGGCCGTGTTGTTATCGCAGCGCGCGGGCCCGCCGCAGCCGGTCTTTTGCACCTATGCCGGGATGTTGGAAGGACACGTCCGCTTCCGCTTCGGTTTCCATTTCCTGTGATCCTGACAAATGTCGATCCTGGCAATCCACTGACTCATTCGCCTCACCGGGGCACAGCCCCGCCGCCGCCTTCACCCACATCCGCGGCTCAGCCATCCCGTCCGCCCCATGGACTCACCCCTCCGTGTGAATTGGCCGGGTTACCCCCGGTCAGTGGACGACGCGGAGGCGCAGGAACTGTTCGGATTTGGTGGTTAGCGGAGCAAGGGTGCGGACGGTGAGGGTGTCGGCGGTGTTGGTTTCGACCACGGTTCCTTCGGTGGTCCAGGAGCCTGCCACATCCGGGGTGGCGGTGGTTTCGATGGTTAGGGCCACGTCGGTCGCGGAGGGGTTCCTGGCAACTGTCAGGCGCAGATAGGGGCCGCCGGGAAGAGTCGCGAGGTCGGGCGTGGGGGCCGCATTGTCCGCAGTTAGGGGTTCACGGCCGAGGGCGTATTCCAGGAGATTCACCAAGCCATCGTGATCGGGGTCGGCGAGGTCGCCGGCTGTCAGCGGATCTTCGGCGGAGGTCGTGAATTTCAGGGAGCGCCAGGACTCGATCGGTGAGCTGCCGACATTGACGGACAGCGCGCGGAAGGAGCGGGTGTCGCCATCGTCGGCGGTGAGGCGGAGTTGATAGGTTCCGGAGCTGGAGAAGGTGGCGGTGGTGTCCGCAGCATTTCCCGCCGTGAAGGTCACGGTGCCGGGGCCGCTGATTTTTTTCCAAAGCGGGGTCACGGCGCCGGGAACGGCCGGGCGTGTGTCGTCGGAAACCGTGCCATCCAGGGTGGCGGCGGCCGCGAGATCCAACGTGGAGGGACCGGCGGCATTTACGCTGGGGGCCAGATTGGCGAGGGAGGGCGTGATGGTCAGGTTATCGAACGTGCTGGAGCCGCGGGTGGCGGAGATGCCGCTGCCGGCGGCCAGCCCGATGAAGGACGTGGAGGCCATGGGGAAGCTTTGCGGGGTGCCGAAAGCGGTGAAAGTGCCGGGCACGCCCGCGACATCCGGGGCGGTGAAAGCGGTGAACACATTGCCGGACCGGGTGATGCGCAGCCAGGTGGGGGCGAAGGGGCTGGTCACGGCCGCGGTGTCGGAGGTGGCGATTTCCGCCGGCAATCCCGCAGTGGTGCGCAGGATGGTGCGACGCCCGTTCAGGGAAGTCAGGCCGCAGAAAAACGACCGCGCATCCGCCGCCGCGCTTTCGCGGATCATCAATCCGGCGATGGAGTTGTTACCGTTCACGTTTTGAATAGCGGTTATTCTGGCGGTGATGGTGACGGTGTTTCCGGCGGGTTGGTTGATGAAATAAACGCTGTCCGCCGTCGTCGCCGCCAAGCCCGTGCCGCCCGCGTTGAGTTGCCAGATCCCGCCGGTCCATGTGTGACTTGGAATGGAGGTCTGCACCCCGATGCGTTCGCCTCCGGGCAATCCGGTGACGGCCTCCGCCTGGACGGTGAGGTCCTGCACGAGGGACGCGCCGGCGGCCGTTTCCGTGCCGCGGATCACATAAAGGCCGGGGGCTGAAAAGGTCGCGCCCGTGGTTAGGGCGGCCGGGGGGTCGAAGGCTACCGTGCCAGGCCCGCTGACCATGGTCCATGCCACCGTGGCTCCGGCGCGGCCGCTGCCGAGGGCTTCGATTTCCAGGCCGGTGCCCAGCGGGAGATTCACGGTGCGGCTGACCGGGCTGGCGATCACAAAGTCGCGGGGGATTGTTATCACGGCAGTGGTGGTGGCCGTTTTGAATGGATAGCGGCTTCCAATGCCATCGTCCTGGACGCGGAGGGAAAGTGTCAGGGTGGTCCCGGGAACAAGTGCATTTTTGTTGGCCACGGTCAGGGAGCCGGTGTAGGGATTCATTGCCAGGGCACCGCCGGTGTTGCCGCTTATGATGTTGTAAATCAGTCGCGTGCTGTCCGCATCCGTGGCGGCCGGCGTGCCTGCGAGGGTGCCATTGGGCGTGCCTTGTTTCACGGTGAATCCATATGGCGCGGTGGGCCAGACCGGGGCCAGATTATAGTCATACGGTGCCAGGGCCGAGGCGGGAATGATCGTGGGTGTGGTGATGCCGGGGCCGGTCCAGGCGACCTGGATGTAGTCGCCGCCGACGCCTTCCTTTTGGCGGGTTTCAATATAATAACGTTGTCCGGCGGCGAGGGTGAAAGCGGCGGATTTTTGGGTGGCATTGGCCGTAAACGCGTTCCGTCCGGAGGCGTTGGTGGTGTAAGCGACCTGCGCGGCGGTGGCGTAGTTGGTGCCGGTGGTGAAGCGGAGCTGCGACTCGTCATCGCCCGCCACGTAGAAGTTATAAACGCCGGTTGTCGGCGGGATCACCCAGGCGCGGATTCGGGAGCCGTAGGATTCCGCGTAATCGGCGCCGGAGTCAAAAGTTGTCAGGATCCGCGTCTGGGTGGGCCGGTTTGGATAGCGGGCATCGGCGGTCAGGGCGGAGACATTGTTGCCGCTGATGCCGGTCCAGAATTGCTGTTCGATTCCGGTGATTTGAAGCGCGCCGGGGTCCAACATATTCAAGGTCACCGTGCCTGTGCCGGTCAGGGAGGGATTGGCATCGTCCGCCACCCGGACGGTGAGCGTGTAGGTGTTTCCGAAGGCCACCGCGAAGAAGGTGGCGTTGGAGATGGAGATTTCGCCGGTGTTGGCGTCGATGGCGCACCATACCGCCGCCGTGCCGCCGGTGATGGTGTAGGAACCGAGTCTATTTTGCGTGTTGATTTCAGTCACGTTGACCGTTCCGATCGGAGTGCCGACGTCCGAATTCCGCCGCACGGCGAAACTCTGGGCCGCGATGCGCGGGGCGTAGTTTTGAAGGTAGGGCACCATATAAGCGCCGCTGATGACCTGCCGGGAAAAACCGGGACCTTGCCAGGCGACGACCAGGTGATCCCCGCCCGAGCCTTCCTTGTGCTGGGCTTCAATATAATAGGGAACGCCCGCGGTGAGGGCGATGACGGCGGATTGCTGGCTGGCGTTTTTGGTGTATTCATAACGCCCCGTGGCTCCCGCGCTGGAGGCCCGCTGGACGGCGGAGGCGGGGGTGGCATTGGTGCTGATCCGGAGGACGGAGGCATCATCCGAGGCGATCCAGAACGTGTAATTTCCGGTCGCGGGCGGGAGCAGCCAGGCGCGGGCGGTGCTGCCGAAATTCGAGCCATGCTCCGCGGCGTCGAAGATGGTTTGGAATTCCTCGGAATCCGGCGAGTTGGGGTATTTGGCGTTGCCGGTCAGGTTGGAGACGTTGTTGCCGGTGATGTTTTCGAAATACGTCCGCGTCAAACCGCCGGGAATGTATCCTGCCGGGGCGGCCAAAATCGTGACGGTGACCGTGGAGTCCGTGGTGAGGGCGGGGGTGGCCCGGTCGGTCGCCCGGATTGTCAGGACCATCGGAGCGGCGGGAACGGTTGTCGGAAAACCGGCGGCGGCGGTGATCTGTCCGGTGTTGGTATTGATGGCAAAGGCGGATCCGGTATTGCCCGCCGCGATGGAGAATAACGGATAGTCAAAACGGTCAGGATCATTTCCGGTGACTTGGAAAATCGGGGTGCCGGCGCGGGTGTTCGTGAAGACCGTGATGGCGCCGCCGGTGACGGTGGGCGCTTCATTCAGATTGTTCACGATCACCACCACCCGGAGCGACTCGTTCAGCGCGGGCGTGATGGAATCCGTGATGGAGACGAACAATTCAAAATTCGCGGGATCGTCCCAGCGGGTGGAGAGGGT
>JAQGPD010000560.1 GCA_028293305.1 Verrucomicrobiales bacterium
TGACGGCCGGGGATGGATTCAATCTGGTGGCCAGCACGGACGAATGGATGTCCCCGGTCTTCGCCGATGTGGGACCGGATGGCGCGGTGTGGTTCGCGGACTGGCAGAATTTCATCATTCAACACAACCCGACTCCCAGCGAGCGCAGTGGCGGCTACACCGCGAAAACCGGGCCAGGCGGAGCGCATGAAAATGACCTGCGCGACCATGCGCGGGGCCGCATTTACAGAGTGGTGTGGAGCAAGGCGGAGAACCCTGCGGCGGTGCAAAAATTGGACCCCGCGGATCCGGTGCAACTCACCGGCGCGCTTGGTTCCGATGTCATGGAGCGCCGGTTGAGCGCTCAACGATTGCTGGTGGAAGGCAAGCTCACCAGTGCGGCCGACAGTCTGAAAAAGACCGTCCTCGCCAATGATGGATCGGTCGCGGCGCCGCATGCGCTCTGGACTTTGCACGGCCTCGGCGCCCTGGACGGGACGACGTGGAACGGCGCATTGCTGTCCAAGGACGCGCGTCTGCGCCGGAATGCCGTGCGCGCCCTGGCAAATGATGACGCGGGCCAGAAGTTGTATTTTGGAGCCGGAGTTGTCAGTGATCCCGACCTTGTCACCCGGCTGGCGGCCTTTGTGAAACTCGCGGAATTTCCGACCTCGCCGGAGATCCGCACCCTGGTGAAAAGCCTGGCCGTGGATGGCGGCAATAACAGTGACGAATGGCTGCGCGAAGCCACCCGCCTGCTCATGCGCCAACACAAAGCGGAGGCCCAATACCTCCCGGGCCCCAATCTTCTGCCAAATCCTGGCTTCGAAATCACAGGAGCGGACGGCCTGCCGGAAGGTTGGAGCCGGAATGATAACATCGGCAAGAGCGGCCCTCTCAACAGTCCCTCCAATGCCACTTGGAAGATGACGGACGCGGCCCACGGCGGCTCCAAGGCCATCAGCTGCAACTTGCCCGAAACCAGTTTCTCCGCACTCTATGCCGAGGTTCCGCTCAAGCCGAATACGGAATACCGCCTGACAGGTTGGGCCCGCACCGCCAACTTCGTGGGCGGCCGCGTGGGCATCAGCGACCGCCTCAGCCGCGTGGAGACGGAACGCATTACAAGGAGCGCCGGCTGGACGCTCATCGAGGCAACCTATAACAGCGGCAACAATCCCAAAGCAGGCATCATGCTATCCCACTTTGGAAAGGGCGACAGTGCCTTTGATGATGTGACTTTCTGCGAGATGATTCCCCAGCTGGAAGCCGGTGAGGAAAAAACCGAAGCTGGCAATGCCCAGCGGGGTGAGGAAATCTTCTGGAAGCATCCCATCGCCGCCTGCGTGAACTGCCATGCCCTGGGCGGAAAAGGCAGCGCGGTGGGGCCGCCGCTGGATGGCATCGCCGGTCGGAAGGATGAAGCCTATCTGGTGGAAAGCCTGGCGGATCCCAATGCCAAACTGGCCGACACCTACAAGGCGACCCCCATCTCTCCTATGCCGCCCATGCGCCTCATTCTGAAGCCGCAGGAGTTCGAGGACGTGAAGGAATTTCTGAAAACCCTGAAGTGATATTTGCTATTCCATCCATTCCCGCCGTGCGGTTTCCTATCTTTTATTTTTGATCCATGAAAACCATTCCAATCCTTACATCCATTCTGTTTCTTCCCTGCATGGCCCTGGCGCAAGCCCCTCCGGCCAAGGAGAATCCCAATCCAGGCAAAACCGATCCGGCACCGAATCCCGAGCGGGCGCGCGGCCGTGGTTTTGGTGGACCCATCGTGCTCGGCGAGGATGACAAACCCGCCTTTCCGGCTCCGCCGGAAGGTTTTGACAAAACCCGCGCGGATATTGCCCACGGAAAATTGGAGATGGTGGAATATGATTCCAAGTCCGTCGGCACCAAACGCAAAGCCAATGTCTACACTCCTCCGGGTTATTCTCCTGACACAAAATATCCCGTGCTCTATCTGCTCCACGGCATCGGCGGCGACGAACATGAATGGGAGCGCGGAGGGCATCCCGAGATCATCCTGGACAATTTGATCGCGGATAAAAAAGCGGAATCCATGATCATCGTCATGCCAAATGGACGGGCCTCCCAGGACGACCGCCCTGGCCCGGACGCCATGCGGACCGCGCCGGCTTTTGGCGAGTTCGACAAGGATCTGCTGGGTTCCCTTATTCCATTCATCGAGTCCAAATACTCCGTGAAGACCGATCGTGAAAGCCGCGCCCTGGCCGGCCTTTCCATGGGGGGCGGGCAGTCGCTGAACTTCGGTCTGGGCAATCTGGACACCTTTGCCTGGGTGGGCGGATTCTCCTCCGCCCCCAATACCAAGCCTTCGGACCAATTGGTGCCGGAGCCTGACAAGACGGCCAAAGCGCTTAAATTGCTATGGATTTCCTGCGGGAACAAAGATGGCCTGATCCGGATCAGCCAGGGGCTCCATGGTTATTTGAAGGAAAAGAAGGTGCCGCACACCTGGCATGTGGATGAGCACAACCATGACTTCCAGCATTGGAAAAAAGCCCTCTTCCAGTTCTCCCAAATGATCTTCAAACCGGAGACGAAATAACAAGTCGCCGCCATGCGCAAGACCCTGTTCCTCCTCTCCACGCTGAAGGTCCTCCTCATCGCGTCCGGGTCCCTGCTGCCGGTTGCCATCGCCCGCGCGCAAACTCCGGCTCCGGAATTGCCCGCCGCATTGCGCCCACCAGCGGTGGAATCGCCGGTGGTGCATCCGGACCGGACCATCACTTTCAGCTTCAAGGCACCCGCCGCGAAACAGGTGGAACTCAGCGGTCAGTTTCTTAAAAACAACCAGCCGATGGAAAAAAATGAGGCCGGAATTTGGAGCCTCACGGTCGGGCCAGTTGCGCCGGATCTTTATCCTTACAACTTCGTGGTGGACGGCGTGGGCGTGGCTGATCCTCTCAATCAGGCGCTCTTTCCCAACGAGCGCTTCAAGCCGAGTCTGGTGGATGTGCCGGGTGTTCAGCCCGCGATCCACGCTGAGCTGAATGTCCCGCACGGAAGTGTGAGCCACCATTTTTACGAGAGCAAAACGCTCCGGCGCAGCCGTCCGCCGATGATCTACACGCCGCCGGGCTATCAGTCAGGAAAGGATGCCTATCCAGTTTTCTATCTTGTCAGCGGGACCACCGACACCGCAGAAACCTGGTTCCGGGCGGGCAGGGTTAATTTCATTTTGGACAACCTCATCTCCCAAAAAAAGGCGGTCCCCATGATCGTGGTCATGCCCTACGGCAACATGATGATGGGAGCGCCCATGCCTTCCTCGCCGGAGGTCGCGGAGATGTATAAAGTTTTCAATGATGAGTTGGTGAATGACATCATGCCCTATGTTGAGGGCAGCCACCGGGTGCTGGCGGAGCGGGGCACGCGGGCCATCGCGGGATTTTCCCGCGGCGGCGGGCAGTCGCTGTTCGCGGGTTTCATGAATCCTGACAAATTCGCCTGGGTGGGCTCCTACTCCGCCTATCTGACGCCGGAGGTTTGCGGAAAACATTTCCCCGCCCTTACTGCGGATGCCGCCGCCACCAACGACCGTCTGAAGTTGTTATGGCTTGGCGTGGGCCGTGAGGATTTTCTTTATAAACCGGCCGTGGAGTTCGAGGCTTATTTGAAGGAAAAAAACATCCGTCACACCTGGTTGGAAACCGGCGGCGGCCATACCTGGATGAATGCCCGGCACTATCTGGCGGAGACGCTGCAACTGTTTTTCAAATAACCGATGGCCTCCACCGCGCCGAGCCCGACCGCCTGCGATGGCGTGAATCTGCGGAAGAGCGAATACATCGGCTATGCCCTTGGGGACACCGCGTCGAATTTTTTCTTCCAGACGTTCAACATCTTCCTGACTTATTATTACGTCGAT
>JAQGPD010000356.1 GCA_028293305.1 Verrucomicrobiales bacterium
AGAGGATCTATCGGCTGCTCGTCAAAGACTGGACATTCAATGGGCTGGGGACCAGCGGCAAAAATGACTGGCCCTACATGCCTACCGAATATGCCAAAGGCTCCACGCTCGCGGCTCAGAACAATGCATCCACTCCAAGTGTCTTCATCAACCACGCGATTGTCGAACTGTCCGCCACGGAATATTATGATCCCTCTTACGGTGCCGGGCCATTTATTTCATTGGGATCGCACGATATTCAATCTTTCTCAGGTTACGGGCAAAACCTGGGCAACCTCGCAAACCCGGTAGCCGCCTATATTCTGGGAAAGAAGAACGCAGTGGCGGACGCAGAGACACGTATTGTTCGTTATCGTTAAAAATAATGAAACCTAGCAACTGTTGGAAAATCGGCTTGGCATTCGCGCTTGGAGTCATCCTCCTTTTGATGTGGCTAACATTGGGCCCGAATCCCAAAACACCCGAAACACCGCCTCAAAAACCCGTGAACATTGCCGAGGAAAGACCTCGCCCTCCCGAACGGGAATTCAACGACCAACAGGGATTGTCAGGTCAGGAGATTTACGAAAAAGTCATGGCGGAGATGGAAGCCAAGGGCGGGGGACTGCAAATGTGGAAGGATGATATGCAGCGGGTCACCCAGGAGGCTCAGCAAATCAAAACCGTAAAAATGACCCCGGAGCTGGCCACTTACTTGGACAAAGTCAACGCGTCCCTATGGGGAGGCGGACAGTTTTTTAACGGGGAAGGCATCGAGATAACAAGTCTGCTCGACGCCAAACGAGCAGCCGTGCTCGACGCAAGGCAAAGCAGCCTGCCCTTCTACACCATCCCGTCCAAGGCCGTGCTTTATAAGAATGTAGTGTATTTTGCGCCCGCCTCGCCGGGCAAAAACGGCTTGGGGGAGGATATCCCCGTCCCCAATGACTTTTCCAAAGGGATCGCTCTCAAAATGGATGAGAAAAATTATATCAAACGTTATGTGTGGAATTTTCACAAAAAACCACCTGCGGATGGAATCATCGGCATAACCACTGAAACTGAATGAACACTCTCCGGTCAGCCCGATACGAAAATGCGGCAGGTCTTCAGGAAATAGCTCCATGAAATCCCGGTATTTCCTATTTCTAAGCGCGGCGGTCGGTGCCGGGGCTGTCCTGTCCAGCTATTGGAAGCCGGCCCGGAACCAACCGTCGGTGACAGACGTGCCCATCCACCTCATGCTGCACATCGAGCATTACGATTTCCTTGGACATGGCCTGCGCCGGACGCCACGCCAGGTCCGGCTCACGGACAAGCACTCCGGCGGGGGGAGGTCCCGTGGAGACGCAGTCGCGCGGACTGGCAGGAAGGGCATTTTCAGGATCGATGGGATCTGACATCTGTTTTAAAACAGGTCTTATCCCGCAAATGGTTTTCCTGGCAAAACGTTTTTCTCTTTTCTCCCCGCGCCAGCAAAAAAAAAAAAAGTCCAACCCGATGCCGTTGATCCCGGGCCATACGGCCTGATCCCGGTATCAACCAAAATCGGGAAATTCGGCATGGGCCCTAGGACAGCCCAGCCCCGGATTGGTGCTCATCGCCTGCCTGCGTTGGCACCGAAGTGTTGCAACAACGATCAGCTTTTGGGCACGGCGGGGGTGTTGGACACGGCCGTGATGTATGCCAGGAGGTCCGCTTGCTCCGAGGGGGAGAGTTTGGCTTTTTGGTTCATGGTTGGCAGGATGTCGCCCCGCCAATCGGCCATGGAGTGTTCACGGATCGGCTCGGCGGAGTGACACTTCGTGCATTTTCCGAGGTAAATGGCACGCCCGGCACCGAGCGAGCCGGAGCTGGATGGTGAGGATCCGGCCAGGCTGGCCACGGGCGGGGCCGCGGTTTCCAGGGAGCCGCAGGATGTCAGCGCCAGCACAGCGGCCAGACCCGACCATTTGGAGACACCCGACAGGAGGGCGGACATTCTGTCCGCCAGGAACGGAGATGAGGCATGGGCGGATTGCACAGCGCTCATGCGTCCAACAGGCATAACCATACCGGGAGTTTCAGCGGCGAATCCCAAGTCGGCGGAATGCCGATCCTCCGAGCCTGACAAATATTGGGCATCGTTCATAAATTTGGATAGTGTGATAAAAAAAGGGGACCGGATTTTCACCGCCTTAAGCGCGGGCCCCGTCATCCGGAAGGGTGTGAAATGGGGAATCGAAGCCTCGTTGAAAACCAACCACGTTCAGCGGGAAAAACCCAACAAACCGAACCGTTGGCTAACCGGAACGAAGCTCCATAAAACCATAACGATAACCATAACGATAACCGAAATCAGATGGGCCGGATTTAAAATCAATCCGGCCCGGAAAGAAAGGTCCGGCGGCGGGCTAACCAACCCCGCCGCCGGAAGGCTGGACTACCAATTGATTCCGAACTTGGTGCCGATGACCACATCCGCGGCATCCTCCGCGTCGGCGCTCAGCCTGAAACTGGCACCCAGGGTAGCCCAGACAGTGTTGGTGCGGAAATGCACGGCGGGACCGGCATACCACTCGTTTTCACCATGCTTCCAATCCACATAGGTGGTGGCGTGGCTCACATCCGCACCCACGAAGAAGTTGGGGGTGACTTGATAGGCGGCGCCGAGGGATTGGGAGAATTCCTGGCCGTCCGTCTCGTCGCGGACAAATTCATTGGCCACCACCACATTCAGCATGGTGATGAGGGGACCGAAGTTTTTCTGGAAACGCAGCTGGGGCTCCAAAACCCAGAAGCCATCGCCAAACTGCGCTTCCACGGCCACGGCGGAACCGATGGCGTCGGAGGTGGGGTTGCTCAGGCTGTAGAGGCCTTCGATGCCGGCGCTCTCCCAGGTGGATTTGCTGCCTTCGCCGTCCACTTTTTCCCAGTTCCACTCGGACAAATAGAGGTCCACTTCGAAGTTTTCGCTGACCCCGAACTCGATCTCATGGGAGAAGGAAAGTTCATCCGCCCCGCCGGAATGGGACCACAAAATGCGGTTTTCAAACTCGAGCGAGCCTTTCGCCAGGGTGGTGGAAAGGTCGGTGTTGATCAGCGGCTGCGGCACCGCGAAGGCGGCGGCGGTGAGGGACAAGGAGACAAA
>JAQGPD010000361.1 GCA_028293305.1 Verrucomicrobiales bacterium
TCGTCTCCCTCAAGCAGAAAAACCACCTCATGGCCATCGACGGCGGCTACGGCAAGATCAAAGGCACCACCTTCCGCCTCAGCAACATGGGCGACGAAACCGACGCCACCATCGCCGAACTCATCGCCGCCCTCGACGACTCCCTGGCCAAGCTGTAACACGTTGGGTGAAAGGGTTCAGGTCCAAGGGTTCAGAGCACTTGCTTTGCCCCGGCCTGAACCCTGAAACCTGAAACCTTTTCCCTAACCCCATGCTTTCCTTCTCCACCTGTTGGAACAGCAGCCGTCACACCGACGGCGAAACCATGGTGGACGAAATCCTCAGCCTCGGCGTCGACACCATCGAGATCAGCCACGGGCTCAAGGTTTCCCTCCTCCCCGGCATCCGCAAAGCCTTCCAGGCCGGCCGCATCAAAGTCTCGGGCGTGCATAACTTTTGCCCCTCCCCGGTCGAACTCATGATCGACGCGCCGGACGCCTACGAGTTCACAGGCCATCGTCCGCACGACCGCGACCGCGCGTTGGCGTTGACGCTGAAAACCATCGAGACCGCCGCCGAGTATAATGCAAAATACGTCGTCCTCCACCTTGGCACCGTGCCCATGGGCAAGCCGTCCTCCAAACTCACGGACATGGTCATCAACGGCCAGCTGAATTCCCGGAAATTTGTCAGCGAAAAACTGAAAATGATCCGCACCCGCGAGTCCCTCAGCCGCCTCTACTTCTCACGGGCCAAGGAAGCTTTGGCAAAAATCGCCGAGCACGCGGAAAAACACGGTGTGCCCCTCGCCATTGAAAGCCGCAGCCACTACGAGCAGGTCCCCACCGAACGCGAAATGGTGGAACTCATGCAGGAGGTCGCCGGCCCGTGGATCGGTTATTGGCATGACTTCGGGCACGTCCAACTCAAGGCCAACCTCAGCCTCCTGGACCATCATCAATGGCTCAGCAAAATGACGCCCTATCTGATAGGCTGCCACCTTCACGATGTCATCTGGCCGGAGCGCGACCACCGCGTTCCCTTCCAGGGCTCCGTCGATTTTGACCGGCTGCTCCCGCTGGTTCCGCCGGAAAAACCCATCGTCTGGGAACTCAGCCACCGCCGGAAAAAAGAAGACATCCTCATGGCGCTGCCCCTCTGGCGCGCCAAATACCCAGCCTGGAACTAACCGATCCTGCCCCCGCCGCCGTCCTCGCCCGTGCCCACCCCTTTCCCATGATCAAATCCCTTCTCGGCCTCCTCGATCTGATCCGTCAAAACGACGTGCCGACCCTCCTCCGGCTTTTCCACAGCCGGGAAGCCCCGCCCGCTATCCAGTTTTTGAAATACGCCATCAGCGGCGTCGGCGCCCTCATCGTCCACACCTCCGTTTACATCGGCTTGATCTATCTGGTCTGGCCGGAATTGAACGATCCCAAAATGGACGACTGGCTGCGCGCCAAATCGACCTTCGCTCCCACCGCTGTCGCTTTTTTGTTTTCCAATGCCTTTGTGTATTGGCTGAACATGAAGTGGGTTTTCACCCCCGGCCGTCATTCCCCTATCAAGGAATTCCTCCTCTTCACCGCGGTCAATCTCCCCGGCGCCCTGACAGGAACCCTCGCCCAGGCCGCCCTTGTTTATTTCCTCCACTGGCCGAAACCCGCCGCCCTCCTCGGCTTCATCCTGCCAAATATCCTGATCAACTTCATTTGCCGTAAGTTCTTCATCTTCAAGAAGTGACAACAAAATGGAGTCGCCGTCCGCAGCCGGGCCTATCCATTCCGCGCCACATCCACCTCCCCGGGCAGCGGCTTCCCCTCCACCAGATGCTCCGCCAGCATCGCAGCATAACCCGGCCCGTATAAAACCCCTTTGGATCCCAGTCCATTGAAGAAAACCAACCCGCTGTGCACCGGATGCCGTCCCATCCTGGCCAGGCTCTGGTGAATGATAGGGCGCACTCCGGCCACGTGGGCGATGACTTCCCAGCCCACTTTTAACAACGCATTCAGCCGTCCTTCCAGCACCTGCCGGGCCTCCGCCGTGGGCACGGAATCCAGCCGGCCCCATTCGTAGGTCGCGCCCGCCCGGAAAGTCCCGCGTCCGTCCACCGGCATCACCCAGCCACCGCGGTTCACGATCCGTTTTTCACCTGACAAGTCCGGCGCGGAAATTGTCAGGACCTCGCCCTTCGCGCATTTCCATTCCAGCCACGGAAACCACGGATTCCCCCGAGCCTCCGCCCCCTCGCAGAAAACCACCGCCTCCGCCCACGAGTCGTCCGGCAGCCTGACTTTTCCGTCTTCGGGCCGCAGAGAGGACACATCCAAATTCATCCGCCGCAGCATGCCCAGCCCCTCCAGCCACGCCGCCGCATCCGCCAGCCACCGCCGGGTGTCCAGCCAGCCGCCGCCCGGCATTTCAAAACCTCCCAGCACGTCCTTGAAGAGCCCCCCGTCCACCATGGCCCTATCGTTTTCCCGCGCCGCCCCCACATGCGCCGCGAAATCGGCATGCGTCATCCGCGCCTTGAACCGCGCTTCCTCCTCCTCTTTCGCCCACAACCTCACCAGTCCAGTGGACTGGAAATAACTTCCGCCCCATTCCAATTCCATGGCGGAATAGCAGGATCTGGCGACTGGCAAAAACCGGTCCATTCCATATCCCAATGTCAGCCTTTGGCCGGAAATGGGCGTCACGATGCCCGCCGCGACTTTGGTGGAAGTGTCCGGCTCGTCCCGGTCCACAACCAGCACTTTCCGTCCCCGCCTGACCAATTCCCAGGCCAGCAGCGTGCCCGCCAGGCCCTGGCCCACTATCAAAATCGGCGGCTGCCGCGCCGCGTCCATGGAAGGTTCATTCATCGACTCCAACAAACCCGCCGTGGGCGAAACGCAATGCGCATTTGGCCGCCGGTCTTTCGCGCCTCCCTGACCGCAAACGAATTATTCATGCACAAACTCCCCGCACCGCCGCGCTTCCAGGCCACACTCTTCGCGTTGCTCCGGTGCCGCCGAGGAATCTCCCCCATCCTCCCCGCATGATCCCGGCCCTGCTGAATTCACTTTTCCTATCCAAAAATCAGAAGGACCGGAAACGGTTCGTGGAGGTCATCCGGACCATCCATCGCGCCGGCGTGGCGATGCATAACAATTCCCTGGAGGACATCCGGGCCCGCACCGCCAAATGGAAGGAAGAGCTTTCCGCCCTTTCCGATTCCCGTGAAATCCAGCGCCGCCTGGACCGGATCCTGCCGGAAGCCTTCGCCGCCGTGAAGCACGCGGCCTCGCTCCTGATGGGTGAATCCATGATCGTCTGCGGCCGTCCCGAAGTCTGGAGCATGATCCCCTACGACACGCAGCTGATGGCCGGCATCGCCATGCATCAGGGCAAGGTCGCGGAGATGGCGACCGGGGAAGGGAAGTCGCTGGCCGCCGCTTTGCCACTCTATCTGAATGCCCTCGCCGGACGCGGCGTGCATCTTGTCACTGTCAATGATTACCTAGCCCAACGCGACTCGGAGAGCACCGGCTTCCTCCTGCGGGCTCTCGGCCTGACGGTCGGCTGCGTGCTGCATGGACAGATGCCGCCGGAGCGCCGCGCGCAATATGCCTGCGATGTCACTTACGGCACCAGCACCGAGATGGGTTTCGACTATCTGCGGGACAACGGCATCGCCATGAGCCCCGGCGAGCGCGTCCAGCGCGGGCATTGGAGCGCGGTGGTGGATGAAGTGGATTCCGTGCTCATCGATGAAGCGCGCACCCCTCTAATCATCACCGGTCCCGCCGAGGCCACGTCCAATCATTATGCGGAATTCAAGCCCCTTGTGGCGGCGCTTCTGAAACGGCAGGGCGAAGTGATGAACCGTTTGGCGCTGGAAGCCGGGGAACTCGCCAAAGGTCCGTCCACGTCGCGGCTGGGTGAGTTGCTATTCCTCCTGAAACTGGGCAATCCGCGGCATCGCGTCCTG
>JAQGPD010000401.1 GCA_028293305.1 Verrucomicrobiales bacterium
ACAAGTCTGGTCAGGGTTGGATAGGTTTACGAGGAATGGGATAAGATGTGAAAATAGGAAAAGCTATGAAAATTCGTCAGGCCTGTTGAACCAAAATCGAATTCACCGTGAATTCCCCCTGCAGCACATCGCTGATGATAACCAAAGTCTGCCCCGCATGGACATGCTTCGCCGCCTTCAGATACTCGACGGCCGCAGTGATGGTTTCGTGCGGTTGGCCGGGATTGAATTCCAAAACGACCGGATGCACCGCACGGCAAAGATGCAGTCCACGGGCGACGGATTCACTGGGCGTGAAAGCAAAAATGGGAGCGAGGGCAGGGCGGAACCACGCCGCATAGCGGGCCAGCACGCCCCGCGCGGTGAAGACCACGATGATCGCCTCATCAAGCGAATCCGCCAGGGAGACGGCATGTTTCACGATGCGTTGTTTTTCGTTATCGAGTTTCGCGAAGCGGGATGGATTGTCGGCATGCGTGGTGGCCGCCTCCACGCGGCGGGCGATTTTATCCATGATCTCCACGCAGCGCACCGGGAAGGCGCCACTGCTGGTTTCGCCGCTCAGCATGATGGCGTCCGCCTCTTCAAAAACCGCATTCGCCACGTCCGTCACCTCCGCGCGGGTGGGCACGGGATTTTGAATCATGCTTTCCAACATATGCGTGGCCACGATCACGCTGCGCCCGCGGGTCACGCACTTGCTGACAATTTTCCGCTGCAGCACCGGAAGTTCCTCCAGGTGGACTTCAATGCCGAGGTCGCCGCGCGCCACCATGACGACATCCGAGGCCTCGATGATTTCGTCCAAATGCCGCACCGCCTGCTGGTCCTCGATCTTGGCGACGATGCGCGCGTGGCAGCCCAGATTGGCCAATTCCTCGCGCAGCAGGTGCAGATGGGAAGCATCCCTGACAAAAGACATGGCCACAAAATCGATCCCGATGGCGGCGGCCAGTTTCATGTCGTCATAGTCTTTTTCGGTTAGGGGAGGCAGGTTCACTTTCACACCCGGCAGGTTGATGTGCCTGCGGGAGCCCATGACGCCCTGGTTCAGCACGGTGCAAATAACACGTTCCGGCGTGGTGGTGACGACGCGCATCTGCAGGATGCCATTGTCCACCAGCACCGTGTCGCCCGCGCGGAGGTCGGCGTGGAGGCCGGGGTAATTCACGCTCGTGGAAATGGCCAGGGTCGCCTCGGCATCGGATAGGGTGAACTCCACCTGGTCGCCCGGCTTCAGCAGATAAGCCTGCGGCACATCGCCGGTGCGGATGGTGGGTCCGCGCAGATCCATGAGCACCCCGGCATCGTGGCCCGCGGAAAGAGCGGCCTCGCGGACGCGGGCGGTGACATTGCGGCACCACTCGGAGGGGGCGTGACTCATGTTGAGACGAAAAACATTGGTCCCGGCCAGGATGAGTTCGCGGAGGGTTTCGAGGGAGTCCGTGGCGGGGCCGAGGGTGGCGATGATTTTGGTTTTTCGCAGCATAAGGCCCCAGGATAGCCAAAATCACGCCGCGCGCCTGGGGAAATTGCAAAGTGAAGGGGCGCGTTGCATTCGGCATAGGCCCAGGTAGGGTAGGCGCTTTCCTCCCCCCGATTTTTTTCCGGATGCTGAAAAATCCCCGAAACCCTTCCGCCTTCCCGTGGCTCCGCCTGGCCGGTCTGCTCCTTGCAGCCCTGGCGCTCAACGCGTGCGACCGCATCAAGCCCGCCGCCCCGCCCGTGTCCGCCGAGGCCCCGGTTCCTGAAATCGTGGCCGATCCCACGCCCGTGCCCGCCCCGGTCGAGCCGGTGATCGATCCCGCGGTGCCGGCGCTCACGATCAATAAAAGCGCCCAGGTCATTGTGCTCGGCTATCATGATTTCACGACCGGCAAGTCCCGGAATCCCATGGAGATCAATGTCGATCATTTCCGGGATCAGATGCAGTCGCTGAAAGACGCCCGGCTGCCCGTCATCACCATGGCGGATTTCCTGGCCTGGCGGCGCGGGGAAAAAGACATCCCGGACCCCAGCGTGGTCATCACCATGGACGACGGGTGGAAAAGCGTTCACCGCCTCGCCTTTCCGGTGCTGAAGGAATTCGGTTATCCCTTCACTATTTTTCTATACAAACGATTCGTGAACGGCGGCGGCCGGGCCCTCACCACTCCGGAGATCCGGGAAATGATGGCGAACGGCGCGGAGGTCGGCAGCCATAGCGTCAGCCACCCGCTGCCTTCAAAAATCCGCGGTCTTCAGAAAAAATCACCGGACGAGGCGGATGCGTTTTTGCGCATGGAAATGAAGGATTCCCGGCAGTTCCTGGAAGACCTCATCGCGCTGCCCGTCCGCACGTATGCCTACCCTGGCGGATACAATACGGAGCGCGAACAGGAGATCGGCAAGGAAGCCGGCTATGAAGCGTTGTTCACCGTGAATCCCGCGCGTGTCACCTGGGACATGCCGGCTTCGACTTTGTCGCGTTATATTATTTTAGGAAACGATCCCAATAATGCCAACTTCCGCCGCGCGGTCAGTTCCCGCGGCACTTCCGGCGGGGACTTGGCGAAGGCCTTGCTGGGCGGCACGGAGGGCGAGGCGCTCGTGTCGACCACGCCCAGACCGGACGCGACCATCGCGGAACGCCGGCCTGTGATCGAGGTGGATGTTTCCAAACTTCAAGGCATCGACCCTGCCAGTGTGGTCATGAAACTGGCGGGCTACGGCACCGTTCCCGCCGTGTATGATGCCGCCGCCGGCCGGATTTCCTATCAAATGCGGGAGGCGTTGCGCTCGCCCGAGTGCCAGGTGTATGTGACCTTCAAGCGCGCCGGCGAACCGAAGCCCGATGCCGTGAACTGGCGCTTCGCCGTGGATTTGGTGGCCCACTACCTGCCGGAGCCCGCGCCCGTCATGGAACAGGCCACAGTGCCGGAAGGCGCGATGACTTTGCCTGCGGAATCCCCCGGTCCCGGCGCCCCCACCCCACAATAACTTTTTTCACATGTTTGGAACCCTGACCGATAAATTTGAAGGAGTCTTCCGCCGCCTCCGCGGCCTTGGCAAGATCAGCGAAAGCAATGTCACCGAAGCCCTGCGGGAAGTCAGGCTGGCCTTGCTGGAGGCGGACGTGGACTTCGCCGTGACCCGCGATTTCCTGGCCGCCGTGAAGGACAAAGCACTCGGCGTGGAGGTGCTGAAAAGCGTCACGCCCGGCCAGCAGCTCATCAAGATTTTCCATGACGAAATCACCGCCCTGCTGGGTGGCGATGCCGTGCCGCTGGACCTCACACCGCCGGCCCGCATCATGATGGTGGGCCTGAATGGCGCCGGAAAAACCACCACCTCCGCCAAGCTCGCGCTGAAGCTGAAAAAGGAAGGGAAAAAACCCATTCTCATCGCGCTCGACCTTTACCGGCCCGCCGCCATCGATCAGCTCGCCATGCTGGCCGGGGAAGTGGGCGTTCCTGTTTATAAACCCGAGGCTGGTGAAAAAAACGTCCTCAAAGCCGCGAAGGCCGCCGAGGTGTGGATCGCGACTCAGAAAGCGGACGTCATCATCTTCGACACCGCCGGCCGGCAGGAGGTGGATGAGGCGCTCATCGCGGAACTCAAGGAAGTCCGGAACTACCTGAAACCCGCCGAAGTCCTCCTCGTGGCCGATGCCGCGACCGGTCAGCAGGCGGTCAGCGTGGCCAAGACCTTCCACGAATCCATCGGCATCACCGGCATTGTCCTGACAAAACTCGACGGCGACGCCCGCGGTGGCGCGGCGCTCTCCATGCGGCGCGTCACGCATCAGCCTATCAAGTATGCGGGCGTCGGCGAAAAGATGAATCAGCTGGACGTCTTCGTCCCCGACCGCATGGCCCAGCGCATCCTGGGCATGGGTGATATCGTGGGCCTGGTAGAGCAGGCGGCGGAAGCCATCGATGAAGCCGATGCCATGAAAATGATGGAGCGGATGACTTCGTCGGATTTCGACTTCAACGACTTTTTGGGTCAGCTCAAGATGATGAAAAAGCTGACCTCCGGAGCCGGAGGCATGATGGGTTTGCTGAGCCTGCTCCCCGGCGTCGGCAGCAAGATCAAGGAAATGAAATCCCAGGTGGATGACAAAAAACTCCTCCACATTGAAGCTCTGATCCTCTCCATGACGCCCAAGGAACGGAAGCGCCCGGAAATCCTCAATGCCAAACGCCGCGCACGCATCGCCGCCGGCGCGGGCCGCTCCGTGAACGAACTCAACGGCATGCTCCAACAATTCGGGGACATGCGCAAGCTCATGAAAAATCCCGGCAAGATGGGACAGATGGCCAAAATGATGGGCGGCATGGGCGGCCCCGGCGGTGGCGGACCCGGAGGCATGGGCGGGCTTGGCGGACTCGGTGGCGGCGGAGGCATGGGAGCGGGCGGCATGCCCGACTTCAGCAAACTCGGCGGCCTCCCCGGCATGGGCGGCGGCAAACACGCCGGAGGCAGCAAATTCGGCCAAATGGGCAAACCCGGCGGCGGAGGAAAACGCAAACGCTAGCCATATCTTTTCTGCATTACCCCGGCTCCACAAATCCGCCACCTCGCCCACTTCGGCCAGAAACCCACCCGGAAAGCGCCCCCACGCCCCAGTGAAAAGCGCCCCGCGCCTTGGACTGCTTTGACTTGTCAAAGCTTTCCCCGGCGAAGCTTGCTGAGCTGTATCTTATACCAATTCCACTGGGTAGTCGATCCATTGCCCACGCACTTTTCCGGCGTCGCTACGCGGCGCAATGCTTTGTATCTGTTATTCCAATTCCAGCTGGGAATATGTAAATTTCTCACCCTACTGTTCGAGACCGCCACGCATTCATCGGCTGTATCCATCATTCCATTCACAAATCCGGCTGGATTACGCCAAAGGCGTTACGGATGTTAGCCTGGGGTTGCCGTGGCCACGGCT
>JAQGPD010000417.1 GCA_028293305.1 Verrucomicrobiales bacterium
CGGTGCTGCGTGGGCCGTCGCGCATGAATTCCACGATGGCTTTGCGCTCGGGGTTCAGGCCGGCGTTGAAGTCGATGCATTCCTGGATTTCCTTGTCCATTTCCGGCGTGGAGCATTTGGGCGGCGGCGCGGGGCGGAACTGTTCCGGTTTGGTGAGGGAAAAGGACTTAACGCGATACCAATGGGGCGTCAGGTAGCCCGGGGTGATTTTGGCTCCGGCGGGGTCCTTGGGGTTGGTGAAGGCGATGGGCTGCCAGCGGTCGGGATTGTTGATTTTGTCCGGAGGATTGACCGGGGTGTAGTAGGTGTAGTCGGAATAGGGCTTGCCCGCGCAGCCGGGTTCGTTGCCGAGTTGGTTGGCTCCGTCCTGGTGGCGGGCGGCGATGGAGGCGGCGGCGGCGGCGTTGCCGACTCCGGCTCCGGTGTTGGGATTGGTGGACTTGTTGGCGGGATCCAATCCCTGTTTTTTCATGAAAGCGTCCAGGGTGGCAAGGTCCGCCGGGAACAGGTCCGCCATGGTGCGGTAGGCGGCATAACTGATAGCGGCGGCCTGGTGTTTGGCGCGTTCCGCGGCGGGGCGGCGTTTGATTTCCGTGGCATAAACGGCGGCGGCTTTCGCATCATAGCGGGACCAGGCGTCATAGATGGCGGTGAGGGGGATGCACATCTGGCGGGAAAGAATGGTGGGGCGGGCGCCCACGCGGTCGACTTCGTTGGCGCAGATGGTCTGGATGACATCCAGCCAGTCGCTGGCGAGGGTGGGCGTGTAGTCGCCGGGTTTTTTGTCCGCGGGAGCGGCGGCTCCGGTGGGGGCGGCCCAGGACCAGGCCCCGGCGGCGAGGGAGGCTGCCAGGGTGGAACCATTCAGAAGAAAGCGGCGGCGGGTGGCGGTGATGGGCAGGCTGGTGGCATTCATTTATGAGGGATGTATTAAAAGACAGTGGCTCCAGCGAGCGGCAATTTACCAATTGGCGATCATAAAGGATCAATACCCCCGTGAAGTGGATGAAAACCGGATGAACCTTGTCGGTTTCCACGCTAAAACAGAGGAAGGGGGGACAATCCCGCCGAGTTTCTATTATGCGTTATTTGATTGCCGATGATGATCCCCTGGTTTGTGAAACGGTGGAAAGTTTTCTTTCCCGTCTGGAGGACACCACTTTCTGTCTGGTGGCGGGCGACGGGCTGACCGCGCTGCAATTGCTGACGGCGGGGGGAATCGATGCGGTGTTTCTGGACTTGGATCTGCCGGGGCTGGATGGACCGTCGGTTTTGAAGGCCTTGGCGGGGGACATTCCGGTGGTGGTGATCTCGGCCAGCGCGGAGTTCGGGGCGGCGTCGTATGAATTCCGCGTGGCGGATTATTTGCTGAAGCCGTTGACCTTTCCCAGGTTCGCCCAGGCCGTCACGCGGCTGCGGGAGGCCAGGGCGGGGCGTTCCGGAGCGGCGGCGGTGCCGGCCGCGGCGCCGGCGGCGGTGGATTCCCGGGATCTTTTTGTGAAGGAGGGAACGAAGATTGTCAGAGTTCCCCTGAGCCAGTTGTTGCTGGTGAAAGCGGAGGCGAATTATGTCGAATTCGTGCTGACCGAGGGATCGGTGATGAGCTTGATGAGCATGAAAAAACTGGAGGAGACCTTGCCCCAGGATTTTGTCAGGGCGCACCGGAGCTATATGGTGAATTGGCGGAAAATTGCCAGGATCGAGGACGGCGTCACAGTGATAGGAAAACACCGGGTGCCTGTGGGCGAGAGTTACCGGGACGGTCTTCTTGCGCGGCTGCCGATGATTTGAGCGCCGTGCTGCATCCCGATTTTCCCCGCCGGCGCGCGGGTGGAATGACAAACCGAAAACCGGCTAGTGCTTCGCGGGAGCGGCCCCGGGCGCGTCGTCGCGCGGCGCCGCGCAGGTTTCCGCGGCGGCGGCGAGCAGGGCGATGGCTGGCGCGGACCTGGAGAAATGGCCGGCGATGAGTTGTTGGAAAGCCGCGTCAAGTTCCGTCAGGCGGAGGCCCGCGATGGCGGAGTGCAGCTTGTGGCGCAGGCGGCGGAGGCGCGTGATGTCTCCGGACTCCGCGGCGGCGGCGAGCTCCGGGATGGCGGCTGAAAATTCCCCCGCCAGGGCCTTCAGCACGCGGGCGAGACGCTCCGGTTCATGCGCGAAGATTTCCGTCAGCAACGGCGCGGGCGGGGCGGGATCCGAAGCGGGTGAAAGAGCTGGGTGAGGCGTGCCCTCCGGGTCCGGGAGCGCGATCCGTGGCAATTTTTTCTCAGTCGGGGGCAGGGGTCCGGGGGCCGCTCCGAGGGCCTCGGAAATGGCGTCGATGAGCCGGCGGGGTTGGATGGGTTTGGTGACCACATCGCGCATGCCGGCGGCGAGGCAGGCGGTGCGGGTGTCTTCATCCGCCTGGGCCGTGACGGCCAAAAGCGGCAGGCCCGGCCGCAGGTGGAGGATGCGGGCGGCGAGGTCGATGCCGTTGGTGTCCGGCAACTGGAGGTCCAGCAATGCGGCGTCAAACTCCGTATTTTCTGTTAGAATCCGGAGGGCGGAGGCGCCGTCCCCGGCCATCTCGCAGGTGATCCCGGCTTCGTCCAAAAACGAGGCGAGGACCTCCCGGTTCATGGCCGAGTCCTCCACGCAGAGCACATGGGCGCCGCGGCGCAGCGGGTCGGCGGGCCGGGGTTCGGACGCCGGCGCGGGGCGCGTGGAGGCCTGGCAGGGAAGTGTGAGGACAAAACAGGAGCCGTCATCCACCCGGCTTTCCACGGTCAGCCGGCCGCCCATGAGTTCCGCCAGGGAACGGCTGATGCTCAGCCCCAATCCCGTTCCGCCAAAACGCCGGCCGATCTCGCCATTCGCCTGGTCGAAGGGGGAAAAAATGCGCCCGATGTCCTCCTCCCGGATGCCGATTCCGCTGTCCTCCACGCGGACCGTGAGCTGATTTTCCTGCCAGGATGCGGTAAGCCTGACAAATCCGGAATCCGTGAATTTCACCGCATTGCTCAGCAGATTGTGCAGCACCTGGGAGATGCGCAGCCGGTCGCCGGAAAGCGCGTCCGGGAGGTCCGGCGGGATCACAGTGGTCCATTTCAGCCCCTTTTGCGCGGCGAGGGGACGGTGCGTCAACTCCAGATCCGATAACAACTCCCGCGGGTCGAACGGCAGGTCATCGCAGACCAGGCGGCCGGCTTTGATCTTCGACCAGTCGAGGGCTTCGTTCAGCAGGCTCGTGAGTTGTGAGGCGGCGGCGTGCAGGCTGCGGAGGATCGGTTCCTGGTGGGGCGCGGGGCGGTTCCGCTCCAGCACGTGGAGCATGCCGGTGACCGCGTTCAGCGGGGTGCGGATTTCGTGACTCATCACGGCCAGAAAATCGTCCTTCGCGCGCGAAGCCTCATCCGCCCGGCCGCGCGCCTCCTCCAGGGTGCGCACCTGATCCGCGATTTTTCCGGACATGCGGTTAAAGGCCGCCGCGAGTTGGCCGATCTCATCCGGGGGCGCCTCCGGGAGCGGCGCGGCGGGTCCGCCTGTTTCGAATCTCCCCAGCGCCTCCGCCACCTGCCGCAGCCGCCGCGTGACCAGCCGGGCCAGGATCACCAGCACCAGCAAACCCGCCAGCGCCGTCAGCGCCGAGGCGATCAGCGCCTGGTTCCGCACCCCGGCGAGGTCCGCCAGCGCCGCCCGCCCGTCGGTTCCCGTCCTGACATAAAATCGCCGGTTCTGGTCCGGCAGGAAACC
>JAQGPD010000463.1 GCA_028293305.1 Verrucomicrobiales bacterium
TCCCAGGCTGGCGTCTTCCATGTCATGAGCCGGATCATCGACCGCCGCCTGCTGCTGGTCGATCGGGATGCCTGCACGTTCTTCATGCAGATCCTCCGCGCCTACGAGGAACTCCTCGGCGTCGAGGTCATCACCCATTGCCTCATGGGAAATCACTTCCACCTCCTCCTGCGCGTGCCGCACCGGCCGGAAGGGTTTGATCTCCCGCTGGAAACCCTCGTGGCCCGCTTGGAGCGCGCCGTCGGCGCGGAGTGTTTCTCCTTCATCCGCAGGGACTTGGAGTTTTGGGAGCGCACCGGCAATGCCGGCGCCATCGAGGAATGGCGCCAGCGGCAGCTCGCCCGCATGTTCTCGCTCAGCGAGTTTGTCCGCTGCCTCAAGCAGCGCTTCACCTGGTGGCACAACCGCCGCACCGGCCGGGAGGGCACCCTTTGGGAGCGACGCTTCACCTCCGTGATCGTCGAGGACGCGGAGCGTGCCCTGCGCACGGTCGCCGCCTACATCGATCTCAATCCCGTGCGCGCCGGGCTGGTCTCCGATCCCGGCGACTACGAGTGGAGCGGCTACGGGGAGGCGATGCGCGGCGGACTGCGGGCCCGGCGCGGGGTGGTGCGCATCATCGGGCAAATGGCCTGGCCCCGCGCGACGGCGGCGCAGGCGCGACCGTGGGGTCCGGATGCCTTTCCCGCCACGGTCGGGCGGCGGGCGCTGGTGATGTATCGGGCGCTGCTCGGGGGACAGGGCCGGGAAAAACGCGCCGCCGACGGGACCCTCCTGCGGCGCGGCCTATCGGAAAAAGCGCGCAACCGCCTCACCACCCCCGACGAGCGGCTGCTGCGGGCGGAGATCCTGACACGACGCATCCGGCACTTCAGCCGCGGCGTCATCCTGGGCAGCCGGGAATTTGTGGACGGCTGGTTTTCCACCCATCGGGACATCTGCCGGGGCAAAAGCCGCACGGACCGCCAAACCGGAGCCCGCTCCCTCGGCCGACCCGCCCTGCGCGGACTTTATTCCTTCAGAAATCCGGTGGCGCCATAATATCCAAAGTCCCCACGCCAAGTTGTGCTCCTGTCGGTTTCACAACAATCCCGGATTATCCAGGAAGTTGGTTTCCGCGGTATGAACGAAGCTTGAACGCCTCCGCAATGTGTCGGTGGAAACTCGATGTGCGGCTGAACGATTTCCTTCCTCCGACGGCACGCTACCGGATTGATCGATGGATCAGGCGGGCTTGGCGGGTGGTTTTTGGTCGGTTTTGACAGGTTCCTCTTTTTTCACGTCGACTTTGATGACCTTGCCTCCTGTGGGTTTCACGATCGTGTTTTCAACTTTGTTGACATTGACGGCTAAAGGGTCCCCTCCTTCCAGCCACTTGGGGTTGGAGGGGTGAATATAAAGTTTCTGTTTTCGGCCCCGGAGCTTTTTGGCGATGTCCTCCATTTTGTCGGCACTGAGTCCATCGGCAAAATCCGCAAACCAATAGATGGCATCGACATCCTTCAGTTTGGGATCGGTCAAGGCGACCCAGGTGCTGCCCACTCCCGTGGAGGGAACGAAGAAGGTTTTAGGCCGCTTTTTCACCATTTCCAACAAGGCTTCGCGTTGTTGTTGGTTCATGGCTGCGGTGGCGGAGCCTAGCAATGAGGTGACGATCCGGTCGTCGGAGAAATCCCGCGAGGTGGTGGCTTCGATGCCGGGCTTTTTGATTTCGGCATCGCCGAGGCCGCAGCCGTAGTGAAGGATGACCATGGAACCCGGGGCCACTTTATCGACTTCCTTGATCACCGTGGGGAGGAAGGAATACATGGAGCCTGACATATCAAGCACGACAGCCATGCGGCGGGCGTCGATTTTCTGACCGAAAATGAGAGGGATACTGACAAATCCGCTGCCGCTGCCGGGACCGAAGCCGGTGCCCCGGCCGTTGCCCGTGAGTCCTCCGCTGCCGCTTCCGGAGATGCCGCCGACGCCCCCGCCCACGCCGCCACCCATGGGGGCAGCGGCGGAAAGCGAGCTGAAGTCACTCATGCTGGTCTGGATATCCGGAAGGCTGACGCTGCCGATGGCGGTGCTGACGATGCGGGTTTTGGGAGCGCTGATGGAAGCCGCCCGTTTTTTCTCGGCGATGCGGGCGTTGCTTCCTTTGCCGCCGCCTCCGCCGCCGGGAAGGAAATCAACGGTTTCCTTGCCTGGGGTGATGACGGTGCGGACGATCAGGACGAGCAGTAGAATCAGCACGGCATGGATGATGATGCTGACTGTCAGGCTCCCACCGCCG
Organism: Verrucomicrobiales bacterium; assembly: GCA_028293305.1. Taxonomy (GTDB): domain Bacteria; phylum Verrucomicrobiota; class Verrucomicrobiia; order Verrucomicrobiales; family V1-33; genus CAIZWU01. The sequence goes on from JAQGPD010000463.1 coordinate 2,282, forward strand.
ATTTTCTGCCACCACCCCGCGCCGGCGGGGACCACCGGTGTGATGGGGTCCAGGGCTGTTTCGTCCGGGACGAGCAATTTGGTTTTGGGCGTGGTGGGGGCGGCATCACGCGTGGGATCTGGAATCATGGAAAGGCGGTGGGGTTTGAGGACGAGCGTGACAGACGGAGGTTGTGACTGCCAAGCTCTAAAACGCGGAAATCGGGTCATTCCCTGGTGAAATCCATGGTCAGACCAGCCCGGACCCGGTGAAAACCGGCCGACACGCCGCGATTTTCAACGTTAGCAAACTTACGCTCAACTCTTTGCGCGGAGGGGTGGTCCTTGGAAAAAAATTCCGTTTTCAGGACATCAAGCCGGTGATGGTGCCGTCGTCCTG
>JAQGPD010000576.1 GCA_028293305.1 Verrucomicrobiales bacterium
TGGTGGGTTCGATCCTTTGACCGTCCGCGCCCACAATATTATAACTGAAATCATCGGTCGTCCCGTAGGTGCTTCCGGCCTTCACGCCCGCCCCCGCCATCCATCCCGTGAAGCAGCGCGGGTGGTGGTCGCGGCCGTAGGTGGATTTCGTTAGCTTTCCCTGGGAATACGCCGTCCTGCCAAATTCCCCGCCCCACACCACCAGCGTGTCATCCAGCATTCCCTGCTGTTTCAAATCCGTCAAAAGCGCCGCGCAGCCCTGGTCCACTTCTTTTGTCAGGCCCGGCAGACTTTGCGGCAGATTTCCATGATGGTCCCAACCGGGATGATAAAGCTGGATGAACCGCACCCCTTGCGCGGCCATGCGGCGGGCGAGGAGGCAATTCGCGGCAAAGGTTCCCGGCTGCTTCACATCCGGTCCATATAAATCCAGCACGCTTTGCGGTTCCTGACTGATATCGGTCACCTCCGGCACGCTGGTCTGCATGCGGAAGGCCATTTCATATTGGGCAATGCGCGACTCGATCTCCGGGTCCATCTCGGACTCGAACTGAAGCTTGTTGAGCGCCGCCATCCCATCCAGCTGCAGCCGTCGTCCGGCGGTGCTGACACCCTCCGGATTTGTCAGGTAAAACACCGCATCCTTCCCGGAGGAAAACCGCACGCCTTGATAGCGCGAGTCCAAAAATCCCGTCCCCCACAACCGGGCGGCGAGCGGCTGATCCGTGGATTTTTTCGTCACCAGCACCACAAATGCCGGCAGGTTTTGGTTCACCGAACCCAGGCCATATCCGGCCCACGCCCCCAGGCTGGGGCGGCCCGCGATCTGCGATCCGGTCTGGAAAAAAGTCATGGCCGGGTCATGATTGATCGCCTCCGTCCAAAGCGTTTTGATGAAACAGATATCATCCGCCCGCTCCGCCAGCTTAGGCAGCAGTTCGCTCATCCAGGCGCCGCTTTGACCGTGTTGTTTGAACTCGAATTGCGATCCCGCCAGCGGCAGCACGCTCTGGTTAGAACTCATCCCCGTGAGCCGCTGCGTGCCCCTAACCTCCGCCGGCAGGGGTTGGCCGTTCATCTCCCGCAGCTTCGGTTTGTAGTCGAATAAATCCTGCTGCGCCGGCCCGCCCGACATGAAAAGATAAATAACACGTTTCGCCCGCGGCGGGAAATTCGGAAAATCCGGCAGCCCCATCGCCCCCGCCCCCTCCCTGGCCGCCGCGCCATCCCCCGCCTCCGCCCGCCCTTCACCCAGCAAGCCCGCCAACGCCGCGCCGCCAAGCCCCATCCCGGACCGGGCGAAAAAATGGCGTCGTGTCACAAATAAAGGATCCCGTCCATGCATACTCAAAGTAAGCGCGTTTCACGCCCAATGTTTCCTTAAAAACCGCTTCGGTCCGGTAGGCCCGGATTTATGGATGCCTTGGTTTTATTGCGTCATCCGGCACCATCAGTTGGAGCCCGCCCATGATCTCGATGCACGGCGGCATCCAGCACCCAGCCTCCCGGAATTAAAAACGACTCCGCCTCCACCCGGATTCCCTCCGCCGCCGACGCCGCGCCGCAGGTCAAAATGCAAAAAGCCGCCAGTCTTGAAAGGGGGGAAGCAATTTTCCTATATCGTTGGCGGGTCCTTTCCATCACGCGCCAAAAATTCAAGGTATCCTGAACCGCGCCAAAATTTTCCGCCATCCTCAACTGAACCCACCGCCTCCTGCACCGAATATTTTTTCCTCCGTTTCCGTCCATCCTCCCGGACCCGTGCCAAACGCGGAATCCGTGCTTTACTCCAAGCCCACTTCCGCATCCTCTTTCCATCGAACATCGTTTATCCGGTTCCGCCCGGTCCCTGATCCCCCGCCATCCCGCCCCGCCCCGGCTCATCCCTTTCCAGCATGTCTTTCGCCATCTTCGACCTCGACCAAACCCTGCTGCCCTACGACACCCAGGTTCTTTTCTGCAATCACGTCCTGAAAAAGCATCCCCTGCGCCGCACTTACCTCGGACTCTTCGGCCCCGCCGCCCTCATCCGCGCCACGGCCCTGATCGATACCCGGAAGCTGAAGCGCGTCTTCCTTTCCTATCTCCACGGCATGCGCCGCACGGAGCTGGACGCCCTCGTGGAATCCTTCGTGGAGCACGACGTCATGCCGTCCCTCTATCCGGAGGTCCTCGCGGAAGTGCGCCGCCACCAGGCCGCCGGCCGCACCCTCATCCTGAACTCCGCCAGCCCCGCATTCTATGTCAAAGCCATCGCGGACCGGCTAGGGTTTCACCACTCCTTCGGAACTTCCGTCAGGATCACGGACCCCATGCCGAGGTTCCCGGAAATCGACGGCACCAATAACAAATACGAGGCCAAGCTCAAAGCCATGCGCCACCTCATGCCCACGGACCTCTCCCTGCCCCTCCCCGGCGCCTGGGCCTACTCCGACAGCAAGGCCGACCTCCCCCTCCTCCGCTTCGTGGAAAACCCCGTCACCATCCATCCCGATCCATTTCTCAAAGCCATCGCCGAGCATGAGGAATGGCCCATCCTGACACCTCCCCGCCCCCATCCCACCCGCGCCGCCTACCACCGCGACTGCGCCTTCCAAGCCCTCGGCCTCTTCACCGTGCCCCGCCAGCCCGCCCCGGCCAGCGCATGATGAGGATAATGTTATTTCCTGTAAATCCCATCCGTCCGCCCGGACGTTCCGCCCGTTGAGACCGTCACCCTGGCATATGGTGAAAATGTGAGATTAATATTGCGCCGCATCCCAGAATTCGCTTTCCTGCACGCCATGAAACCCGCATACCAGCTGCTGTTGCTGCTCCTGCCAGCCTCTCTTTTCCTTTGCTCGTGCCAAAGTTATGTCACGCCAGGGCGGCAAGCCGATCTCTCCACCTTCACGGATCCCGATGTCAAAAAAGCATTCGTGGCCCGGCCCGCTATCAAGTTCCCGGCCAATCTGGCCGTGGTCCGCATTCAGGAAAGTGGCTATCGATCCGCCTCCGCCGAGGGCGTGGGGGCCGGCGCTTACAGTGTGGTCACCACCCGCGACGTGGAAACGGAACAGGACATCGACACTATCTCCAAACTTCCGGGCGTCGCCGGTGTGGTCGCCCTCAACCGGCTGCTCCTGCCCAAAAATCTTTCGACCGACCTCGACCTCCGCCAGGCGGCCGCCAAGCTCCAGGCCGATGCCATTCTCATTTACACCCTCGAAACCAAATTCAGCAGCAATGAAGTCATCGGTCCCCTGACGACACTTTCCCTTGGTTTGGCCCCCAATCAGCAATACAAAATCAGCGCCACCGCCTCCGCCATCCTGATGGACACCAA
>JAQGPD010000499.1 GCA_028293305.1 Verrucomicrobiales bacterium
GGTCCAGTTGACGGCCGCGGGCCAGTTGAAGAGGCCGGGGAGGATGGCGGCGGGGTGGTGGGCGAGATCGAGGAAGTGGGCGACGGTGGATTCCGAGCCATTGGTGGCGAATCTGCCGGCGAGGAGCGCGGCGGCGGCCAAGAAGGAGAAGAGCCAGATTTTTTTGCCGGGACGCCAGGCGGGCTCGTGGATCATGAGGATGAGCCAGCCGGCGGCATTGACGAAAAAGACGCCGACGGTGCGCTCGTTGAAGGGGAAACTGAGTTCCATGAGCCAGGCGATGGAGCCGTGGAGGCTGACCAGGCCGAGGCCGAAGAGGAGGGCGGCGCGGCGGTCGAGGACGGCCAGGAAGACGAACAATTCCAAAAAGAAACCGGCGCTGAAGAGGATGCGCGCGAAGTCCGGGTGCCGGCCGAGCCAGTCGGCGGATGGCGGGATGGGGTGGCGGTAGCGGTCGGTGGCGGGGTCAGCGTCCGGCGGGGTGGCGGGGAGGACGCCCTGGATGAACTGGGTGTCGAGGCTGTTGTAGTAGTTTTGGCGATGGGTTTTGACGATTTGGGTGGCGACGTAGGGGGAGTTTTTCAGCCACTGGCCTTTGGATTCGTCTATTTTGGAGCAGACGGAAATGATGTAGCTGGCGGCGGCGATGGCGATGGTGTAGACCCAGAGCCAAGTCCAATTTCCCGGGGCGGCCCAGCGGGGGAAGGGGCGTTTTTTGAGAAGTTGGAAGAGTCGGGCCGAGGCCAGGAACCAGACCACGGCGGTCTGGGTGAGGAGGGCGAGGCTGACCATTTGGAAGCCGTGGTGGGCGGCGCCCTGGGAATTGTTCAGCGTGCGGATGGCGATGTGGACGATCGCCAGGAAGGGCAGGGCGAGGGGGAGGCCGATGCCGAAGGTGTAGAAAATGAGGGCGATTTTGACCCAGACGAGGATTTGCGCCCAGAACACGGGGTCGGCGAGGCGGGTGATTTCCCAACCGAGCGTTTGCCAGAGGGCGGGCCAGGCGGCGAGGCCGACGGGCTTCAGGGCGGTGGCGTAGTCGGGGTAATATTCCAGGCTGCGCCAGACGACGATGGCGAAGAGGAGGCGGAGGAAGAAGCCTTCCAGCCGGCCAACGTCGCGGAGGGTGGTGCCGCCGAGGAGGGCGGCGCGGAGGCCGAGGGTGCGGATGTCGCGGAGGAGGGAGTTCATGTTAGTTCTCCGCCTCCTTCATGAAGGTTTCGTGGTAGCCGTCGTCGCCGGTGTGGATTTCGCCGCGCCAGAGTTGGACCTTGGCGGGGAGGGGGGTGCCGCGTTGCCGGGACTGGACGACGAAGCTGTCGAGGACGCCCTGGGCGATGCGGTTGCGGACGTCGGCGGGGATTTTGGATTTCACGCGCATGTTGTTGGCGTCGCCCCAGGCATTGAGTTCGGTATTGAGGCGTTTTTTGATCTTGGGGGCGGTGTCGCCGAGGAGATCCACCGAGGGGAGGGGGTTTCCACTGGCGTCCGTGAGGAAATAATAATCAACGGGTTGTGGGTTGGGGTTCCCATACATGGGGAAGTTGGAAAAGGGGTAGTGTTCGCCAATTTTAAGGGAGGCGAGGATGGCGGCGGCCATGAAGAGACCGAGCCAGAGGTAGCGGCGGCGCGGGGGGCCCGGGGCAGCGGAATGAGCGGCGGGGGCGGCTGGAGGCGGCGGTTGGTCGGGTGCGGGCGGCATCTTGGACAAGTTGCCGGGGGGCGCGCGGGGGTGCAAGCCAGGGTTTTGAGCTTGATTTTGCAAGGGGCGGGGCGAGGGCGCGCGATGCAGAATGTGATTTTCGATTGGTCAGGGACGGTGGTGGATGATTTGCCGCCGGTGGTGGAGGCGACGAATGCGGTGCTGACGCGGTATGGCTTGGAAATGATGGATCGGGAGCGGTTCCGGCGGGAGTTTTCGCTGCCGTTCACGGCGTTTTATGAGAGGCTTTTGCCGGGGGTGGAAATCGAGGAGCTGGAACTGATTTTCCGGCCGGCGATGGCGGCGAGCGTGGCTCCGGTGACGGTGATTCCGGGGGCGGTGGCGTTTTTGGAAAAATGCGTGGAGGCGGGGTGCCGGATGTTTGTGTTGAGTTCCGCGCCTCCGGAAGCGGTGGAGGCGCAGGCGGAAGCGTTGGGATTGGCGGGGTATTTTGAGAAAATCTATGCCGGGGTGCGGGATAAGCGATTGAGGCTGAGCGGGATATTGGAGGAACAGAGGCTGGATCCGGAGCAGACGGTGATGATAGGGGATATGCGGCATGATGTGCATGCGGCGCAGTCGGCGGGGGTGCGGAGTATTGCGGTGCTGACGGGTTATGAATTTCCGGAAGTGATCGCGGAGGCGCGGCCGGACATCACGGTGACGGATTTGGAGCAGTTGGCGTGGCTGCTGGAGCGTTGGCGGTGAGGGGGTTGCGGGGCGTGGAGGGGACGCGAAAAGCAGTGGGGGAAATGCCAGTCCTATTCCGGCGGCGAGTCGATCTATTAGGCACGCTCTATTCCGGCGTCGCTACGCGACGCACAGGTTGCTAATTGTTATTCCGTGGGATGAATCCCACGGCTACCTTCCGTGACCGCTACGCGGTCATTTTGCATCTTTGGCCGCTATGCGAATTTTCCACTCGGGGCGATGTCCGCAGCTGAGAGTTTTTGGGTCACGGCTATGGCCAATAGCGTCATTTTTTTGATGGAATGTTGTCAGGATTTCCGGACGTAGCGGCGCCATTCGGCGATGCCGGGGAGGGTTTCGAGGATTTCGGGGGGGTGGAAATCGTGCTCGAAGTCGGGGAAGGTGGTGTCGCCTTCGGCGGGGTCGGTTAGGACGGTTAGGAGGATTTCGTCCGTGAGGGGGAGGAGGAGGCTGTAGATTTCGGCTCCGCCGATGATGTAAATGGGGGAGTCCAGGTCGAGGTTTTTGAGGTCGTCCGGGCTGCGGAGGACTTCGGCTCCGGGCTGCGGGGGGAGGGTGCGGGAGAGGATGAGGTTCCGGCGGTTGGGCAGGGGGCGGCCGAGGCTTTCCCACGTTTTGCGGCCCATGAGGATGGGGTGGCCGGTGGTGGTTTTGCGGAAGAATTTCAAGTCTTCCGGAAGGTGCCACGGGAGGGCGCCGTCGCGGCCGATGACTCGGTTGGCGGCCATGGCGGCGATGGCGATGTGGTGGGGAGTTTTCAGTTTTTCAGTTTCCAGTTTTCAGTTTTTTGCGGGGGGCGCTTTGGGCGGGATCGGGCGGATCGGGCGGATCGGGCGGATCGGGCGGATCGGGCGGATCGGGCGGATCGGGCGGTTCGGGCGGATTGGGGGGAGTGGTTAGTCGGCGGTGGGGGCGGTGGTGGGGGGGTGGGGGTCGTGGCGGGGGTGGGTG
>JAQGPD010000524.1 GCA_028293305.1 Verrucomicrobiales bacterium
TGGCAACCTGCACGGCAACCTGCGGGCCGGTGATCTATCGCGGCGGACTTTTCGGTCCCGACTATCAAGAAAATGCTTTCATTCCGGAGCCGTCAGGAAATCTGGTGAAGCGGGTTCTGCTGAGCGAAACCGGCGGCGTGGTCACCGGCAAAAACGCGCTGAACAAGGAGGAGTTCCTGACATCCTCCGACGAACGCTTCCGTCCGGTCAATGCGCTCAACGGTCCGGACGGCGGTCTTTACATCGTGGACATGGGCCGCGGCGTCATCCAACATAAATTTTTCCTGACGCATTATCTTATTGCCAACATCGAGGCCAGGAAGCTGGAGCAGCCGGTGAATCTCGGACGCATCTGGCGCATTGTTCCTGACAACTCAAAGCCGGCTGCCGTGAAGCTGCCCAGGGAGCCCGCGGCCGTGGTGCCATTCCTGGACCACGCCAACGGCCTGGTCCGCGATCTCGCCCAACAGTTTTTGGTCGAACGCGCGGACCTCACCGTCATCCCGGAGCTTCACAAGCTAACAACGTCCGCCAAAACGCCACAGGGCCGCGCGCAGGCCCTGGCCACCCTGGAGGGTTTCGGCCCCGCGGGACTCGCGCCCGAAATCCTGACAGCCGCGCTGAAGGATCCGGAGCCGAAAGTCCGCGCGACCGCCGTCATGCTTTCGGGCCTGGCCCAGGCGGGCGAGCTGTTGGCGATGACGGCGGAACCGGACGCGGAAGTCAGGGTCCAGCTGGCCCTGCAACTCGCTTCGTTGAATTTCCCCGGCGCGCCGGAGGCGGTTGCCGGATTGTTGGCGGCGGGCGGAAGTCCCTTGTTGAATGACGCCATTGCCTGCGGCGGACGCGGTCGCGAGCTGGAGTTCCTGGAGCTTATCCTGACAAAATTCCCGGCCCAGGCGGAAGCCGCGGCCGGCGATGGATTCCTGCAAAAGCTGGCTTCCTGCGTGATGGCGGAACGCCGCGTGGCACGGGTGGCTCGCCTCCTGGACCTAACCGCCGCCCAACCTGCGGAAAGCCCGCAACAAGTCGCCCTGGTCCGCGGCATTGCTGGCATTTCCGCCGGCACCAAAGCCAAACCACAGCCACGCAAGCTTCTATATTTTGAAAACGCTCCCGCCTCCCTGACAAAACTTTCGGCAAGCCGGGGTTCGAAGCTGAACGCTCCTGTCACCACGGCGGACGGCACCAAAGTCCCGCTCCTGGAACTCGCCGCCGGCGCCATCGCCTGGCCCGGCAAAGCCGGCGTGCCTCCGCCTCCGGTCGTGGTGCCCCTGACCCCGGCGCAGCAGCAGCGGTTTGAAAAAGGAAAGGTTATTTACGCCACCCTTTGCGGCACCTGCCACCAGGCCACCGGCACCGGCATGGAGGGCCTGGCCCCGCCTTTGTTGGACAGCGATTGGGTGCTGGGACCGGCGGACCGGCCAGTCAGGATCATCCTGCACGGACTCAATGGCCCCGTCCCCGTGGCCGGCCGCACCTGGGATCTGTCCATGCCTCCCCTGCCGCTCCCGGACGAGGACATCGCCTCCGTCCTGACGTATCTCCGCCGCGAATGGGAACACAATGCCTCCCCCGTGGAACCCGCCACGGTCACGGCCATCCGCGAGGCCCACGCGGGCCGGACGCAGGCTTGGACCGCCAAGGAACTGAAGGCGGCGGACGGTAAAAAGAAGTGAGGAACTTGGTGAGGGTGGGGCTATGGGATGGCCGGGGCTTTGGGATGGCCGGGGCTCGGGATGGCCGGGGCTCTGGGGCGACTTACGAAGTCGCGGTCCTTTGTGAGGGACCGCGACTTTGTAAGTCGCCCCGGCAGCCTTGGTTTTTCAGAGCACCGGCCCTTGCTAGGCAGACCCCAGCAGACTGGTTGCCTTTTCACGCGCCCACGCGTCCGCCTCCAAAATAGCCTCCAGCGTGGCTTCGGACCCGGAGTCCACGCGGTGCGCGTCCATGGTGCGGGCGACGGTCTGCCAAATTCCAGGAAACGTTAGCCGACCGTCAATAAAGGCGGCGACGGCGACTTCGTTGGCGGCATTGTAAACGGCGGGCAGCGTGGAACCGACGGTGCCGGCATGGACCGCGAGGTCGATGGCCGGAAAGTCCGCACGGCGCGGAGCTTCGAATTCCAGTTGCTTCAGCGCGGCGAAGTCGAGGGGCCGCAGGGAGTTTTTGACCCGCTGCGGCCAGGTGACGGCGTATTGGATCGGAAAACACATGTCGCTGTGGCTGAGCTGCGCCAGCACGCTGCCATCGATGAATTCCACCATGCTGTGAATGATGCTCTGCGGATGGACAATCACATCCACGCGCTCCATGGGGACGTTGAAGAGCCAGCGGGCTTCTATCATTTCCAGGCCTTTGTTGAAAAGGGTGGCGCTGTCGATGGTGATCTTGCGTCCCATTTCCCAAGTGGGATGTTTCAGCGCTTCGGCCAGGGTGGCGGCGGCGATGCGTTCGTTGGGCCAGGATCGGAAGGGGCCGCCACTGGCGGTTAGGATGAGACGGGAAACCTCCGCGGGGTCGCGGTTTTCAAGACATTGAAAAATGGCGTTATGCTCGCTGTCCACGGGCAGGACCGAGACGCCGCGGCGGCGGGCGTTTTCCATGACGATCTGGCCGGCCATGACGAGGATTTCCTTGCTGGCGATGGCGAGGTCGCATCCGGCCTCGATGGCAGTCAGGGCGGGACGCAGCCCGGCGGTGCCGACGATGGCGATGAGGACCATGTCGGCTTTGACATCGCGGATGAGATCCACCAACGCTTGGCCACCGGAGTGGACGCGGACATCCTCCGGCAAGGCGCTGCCCAAGTCCGGCAAGGCGGCGGGATCTGTCAGGGCGACATGTTTCACGCCGAACTCGATGGCTTGCGCCGCGAGGTCGGACGCGCTGCGGGCGGCGGCGAGACCCACGATCTCCATGCGGTCCGGGATGTCCCGGGCGACCTTCAGGGCACTGGTGCCGATGCTGCCGGTGGAGCCGAGGATGATGAGACGCTTCCGTTTTTCAGAGGGCCGGGGTGCTGACATACCAGAGGTAAAAATAGAAAATCGGAGCGGTGAAAAGGAGGCTGTCGATCAGGTCCAGGGACCCGCCGATTCCTGGCAGGAAGTTGCCGGAGTCCTTCACTTCCAGGCAACGTTTGATCACACTTTCCGCGAGGTCGCCCACGACGCAGACCGCAGCGAGGACGAGGCAGAGCACGGAGGCACTGAGGGGAGTGAGGAGGGGCATGCGGGATTGCCATCCAAAATAAACCGCCAAGCCCGCGCCGAGGGCTCCGAGCGCGGCGCCGATCATGCCTTCCCAGGTTTTCCCGGGGCTGATGTGGGGGATCATTTTATGTTTGCCGATGAGCGATCCCATCACATAGGCCCCGCAGTCGGTGAACTTGGTGGCGGCGATGAGGAAAACCAGATAGGGCAGCCCACGGAGCCAGCCGTCGTCCTCCCGTCCCGGCAAATATAACACCCTCGTCATGAAACTGCTGAGCCACGGCACATAAATAAAACCGGCCACCGTGTAAACAATCGCCCACAGGGTGGCGCGGCCTTCCAACGGACGGAAAAGCACCGGCAAAAAAGCAGTCAGGGTGATGCCGGCGATAAAGGCGAGATCGATCAGCGGCGACCATGGCTGCCCGGTGCGCTGACAAATGGTGAAGGTGATGGCGAACCACAGCACCGAGACGAAAATCAGCCCCCGCCGCCAGGGCGAAGGCAGCGTTTTGTCCATGGTGACAAATTCCCTGACACCGGCAATGCCGAGCAGTCCCAGCAGGACAAAAAACAACGATCCGCGCCCATGGACAATGGCGGCGGTCACCAGGGCCCACAGTGCGAGGGTGCTGGTCAGCCGCCGCGCGAAGACCTTCGCTTTGGAGGCCGCCGGAGGTGGCGGGGCGGCAGGCGCGGGGTCGGGGGCAACGGCGGGGTCTGACATGGCAAAGGGCCTTGTTACTAGGCGGAAACCCGGTCATAGGCAAGCCCTTAGCCGGGGCTTTGAAGGCACGGGAGGGCAGATAAATTGTTGACCGGCCCAGCGGGGAATTCCTGGCTTTCCGGTCGGGTCTTTCGGGTCCTGGCTTTCGGGCCGGGGCTTCCGGGTCGGGGTTTTCGGGTCCGGGCTTTTCTGGCGGACCGAATGTCCGCCCTCCGTCCGCGGAGGGTCAACATTCTGTTGACCAGGGAATCCTGTTTGGCCGGACCAAGGGCCGGTGGATATGGAATACGACTGGGCAGCGTGTTTTCCGGGCACTGGCGGACAGAATGTCCGCCCTCCGTCGGGCTGCCGCCGGAGGGCGGCAGCCGGTTGGGGCGGTTTCGGTTATTGGATGGACTGGAGACCCCAGCGGTCGGCCAGGGGGACGAGGTCTTCCCGCATGCCCCATTCGTCAGGACGGTAGTTGCCGTCGAAGCGGCGGCTGGCTCCTTTGAGGGCCATGCAGCCGGTGTTGTCGCCGATTTGCGCGACGGCTTCGACTTCCTCGGGGGTGAGTGGATTGGTGTCCG
>JAQGPD010000527.1 GCA_028293305.1 Verrucomicrobiales bacterium
TCCCGATGCTGGATGCGCGGGCCGGTAGTCGGCGACGGCGGCGGAAAAAATCGCGGCCTGCACGGCGGGTTTCGCCGCGAGCACCGAGTGGACCGCATCGTGCATTTCCTGCGCGGTGGTCACGGAAAGGCGACGCACCCCCGGGGGAGCGGGCAGCGCGACCGGGCCGGAAATCAGCGTGACTTCATGACCCGCAAGGTGTGCCGCCGCCGCGAGGGCATAACCCATTTTGCCGGAGGAGCGGTTCGAAAGATAGCGCACCGGATCCAGGGGCTCGCGGGTCGGGCCGGCGGTGATGAGGAAATGCATGGTCCATGGAAACACAAGGCCGCGCGGCATTCCAGCGGGCAGCGGGAATAAAGCCATGCTTGCGCGGAAGGGGCGCGGCGTTACTCTGCGGCGATTTTTCGTTCCCCCTATGAAACACCTGTTTTGGCTGCTGTGCCTGTTGCTATCCTTTGGATCCGTCTCCGCCCAGGCCCCGGCCACCCCGGCACCCGCGCCGCCAGCTGCCGCCGGGGCCGCCGCCACCCCCGCCCAAACACCCCCTGCCGCCGCGGCTCCCGTGAAGGCGAAGGAAAAGGCTGTGGCCGTTTTGGATATGGTGAAACAGGGCGGCTTCACCATCTGGTTTTTGATGGCGCTTTCCGTCATCATGGTGGCGCTCATCATCTTCCTTTTCCTGACCCTGCGCCGGGGTGCCGTGGTCAGTGACTATTTCATGAAAACGGCGGATTCCCTCATCCGGAAACAGGACTACCTCGGCCTCCTGGCCGTGTGCAATCGCCGCAACGAGGCCATTTCCAGCATCACGCAAAAAGCCCTCGATTTCGCCACCAAGAATCCCATGGCGACCTTCGACGAGGTCCGCGAAGTCACCGAAGCCGAAGGCCAGCGCCAAGCCGGACAACTTTACCAACGCGTCACCTACCTCAGCGACCTCGCCAATGTCGCGCCCATGGTCGGCCTCCTGGGCACGGTCATCGGCCTGATGAGCGAGTTCACCCGCATCTCCAAAGCCGACATGCAGCAGGCTCAAATGGAGTTCGCGGGCGGCACCGCCGAGGCTCTCATCAACACCGCGGCCGGATTGGTCATCGCCATTCCCGCCATGATGATTGCCTCGCTTTACCGCGGAAAAGTGAATGGTCTGGTCTCCGAGCTGGAGTCCGCCGCCACCCACATCATGGCCCTGCTCAGCGCTCAGTATAAACGCGTTACCGCCGCCCGCGCCGCGCAATCCGCCGCCGCAGCCGCCCAACCCGCCCGCCGGGCCTGACCGCTCCCGGGGTTGTCCGCTCCCCCTGCCCTGCCCTGCCCTGCCCAGTTCCGCGCGCCTCATCCCCTGACAAACCGTCCCCGCCTTTCCTCCGTTCCCCACCCATGAAATTCCGCCCGACCCATCACGCCGACGGCTCCCATGGGATGAATCTGGTGCCTTTGATCGATGTGCTGCTCATCCTGCTCATCTTTTTCATCGTCACCTTCAGCATGGCCCAGCGGGAAAATGACCTCAACATCTCCGTTCCCGCCGCTGACTCCGGCGCGCCGAAAGACCGGCAGGTCGGGGAAATTGTGGTGAATATTGCCCGCGACGGCGCTCTCAAAGTGAATACCCAGGTCCTTTCCGAAGACCAACTTGGTCAACGCTTCAAAGATATTTTCGCCCTCAACCCCAAACAAGCCATCATCATCCGCGCGGACGAGGAGACGGTTTATAAAAACATGTTCCGCGTGCTGGACCTTTGTTATCAAGCCGGCCTCTATCATGTTTCCTTTGCCTCCAGAACCCCTTCCCCCGCGCCTGCCCCCTGATCCGCGCCCCCAGAAGACTGCGTGAAAATCTCGCCTGTTCGACTGTTCAACTGTTGCCAGCCGCTTTTTGATGCATTTGAGTAGCCTCCCGCTCTTTTTTCGATCCGCCTTATGACCCTGCCTGAAATTTCCCGCCGTTGGTCTACGCTCGCCGTGGCCGGGTCCACCTTGTTCCTGTGGCTGTCACCCCTTGCCGCTCAACAAACTCCAGCAACCCGTGCGGAAATCGTGGAGGACAATCCACCCCCCGTTCCCCGGGCACCATCCGCTCCTCCCAAGGCCCAGGTGGTGCCGGAGGATGCCAATCCCGTGGATCCGGGAGCGCCGCCGAAAGCGCAGCCTGTTGCCCCGGAATCCCGACCCGCCACGCCGCGCGCGAAGTCCCCGGAGGATGACCTCTTCGATTTCAGCGAACTCTATTTCACTAAAAAGGATTACACCCTCGCTATCCGTCAGTTCGAGGAATACCTCAAAGTTTTCCCCAACGGAAAATACCGCGAGCAGGCACGCTTCAAAATCGGCGAATCCCATTATAACAACCAGGCGCTCGACCTCGCACTCATGGAGTTCGACAGCTACCTGCGGGATTTCCCCAACGGCAAGAACCGCGCCATCGCGCTCTACCACGCCGGCGAGAGCCACCGCATCCTTTCCACCAAGCTCCCCACGGAAGCGGAAAAAACCGCCCGCCTGCGCATCGCCGAGGATGCCTACCGCGCCGGGCTCGCGGCTTCATCCACAGGACCTTACGCCGCCTATTCCGCGTTCCGCCTGGGCACCATCGCCTACAACGCGTCCCTGACGGATGCGAGCCGCTACAAGGACGCGATCCGTTATTTCACGATCGCGGCCGCGCAGATGCCGAAGGAGCAGGCCAATCTGCGTTATGCCTCCCTGTTCTTCAAAGGCCGCAGCGCCAAGTTCATCGGAGCGCTGAAGGATGCCACGGCCGCATTCGAGGAAGTCACGCGCGTCCGCGGAAAGGAAAACGATTATTACGAAAAAGCCCTCATGGAGTTGGCCACCCTCGATGTCGAGGCCGGCCGGAACGACTCCGCGATGAAGCGTTATGAACTCCTCGCCAAGGAAAGCGCCGCCGCGGAAATCCGCGCGGATTCCCTGGTGAAAGCCGGCATGATCCACGCCGACGCGGGCCGCACGGACGAGGCCGTCCGCCTGTTCTCCGAAGCCGCGAAAATGCCGGGCGCTCCCATCGCGCAAGCCCAGGCCCGCTACGGACTGGTCTTCTCCAGCTTCAAACAAAAAGCCTACAAGCAGGTCATCGACGCCTGGACCGGCATCGGGGATTACAGCGCCCTGGACGAGACCACCCGCGCGCGATTGCTCCTCATCGTCGGCACGTCCTATGCCGCCATTGACCAGCATCGCCGGGCGGCTGAATTGTTCGCTGTGTTGGAGGAAAATCTGCCCGAGCGCGACGAGGCCATGGAAGGCGGATACAAGCGGTTGGTCAGCCTTTTCAAAACGAACGACCCCGCAGTGCCCGAGGCGGTCACCGCCTATGTGGAGCGCTGGCGCGAACGGAAACCGGAG
>JAQGPD010000547.1 GCA_028293305.1 Verrucomicrobiales bacterium
ACTTCCCCTCAATCCCCCGCCCCCCGCTCCCCCCCGCTCCCATGTCCACTTTGACCGCTTCCGAATTATCCCGTCGGCTTGAGGCTCCGGAGCCTCCGGTTTTGATTCACGTTTTGCCGTCGGAATCGTGGGATTGCCGGCGCATCCCGGGCAGCCAATGCGCCTGCGTGTATGAAATGACGTTTTTGGAAAATGTGCATCAACTGAGTCCTGACAAAACCAGGGAATTGATCGTTTATGGCGCGGGCCGGCCGTCGTTGGATTCGGAGGCCGCGGCGGAGAAATTATCGGCGGATGGCTACACGGCGGTTTTGGATTTCGCGGGTGGCTTGCAGGAATGGCAGGCCGCCGGGCTGGCGGTGGAGGGTAGCGGGGAGGAACCGCCCGCGCCGGATTTCAATGGCCGGTGGAAGGCCGATCCGGCAGCCAGCGTGATCCGATGGACGGGGCGGAATCTTTTCAACGACCACGAGGGCACGGTGGGCTTGAAGTCCGGTTCCCTCGAAATCCGGGATGGCCAATTGAAGGACGCGGAATTCACCGTGGATCTGCGAAAAATCGCCTGCCGCGACCTGACGGATCCGGAGATGAATGCGATGCTGCTGCGGCATCTGGCGGACCGGGATTTTTTCGAAACCTCGCAGTTCCCGGAAGCGGTTTTCAAAGCGACGTCGGCCAAACCCATCGCGGAGGTCACGCCGGGTTTGCCCAACTTTGAAATCGAAGGCACGCTGGAGTTGCGCGGCGTCACGCATCCGCTGGGTTTCCGCGCCTTGGTCGCGGTGGATGGCAGGGACGGGCTGGCGGCGCAGGCGTGGCTGGAATTCGACCGCACCGTCTGGGGGGCGAACTATGGATCCGGGCGGCTTTTTGCGTGGCTCGGAAAACATGTGGTGAATGACCTCGTGGGGCTCCAACTGAAAATCCAGGCCCGGCGCGACGTATAAAACAAGTGGCCAACATCCCCCTCTTTTCCTAACTTTATGATCTCCCGCCCGCTGCTGCTCGCCCTCACATTGGCGGTGGCGCCATGGTCACCGGTCCTGGCAGGACGGACCAAGGCATTCACGGCGGCGGACCGGGCGTGGTGGTCGTTTCAGCCCGTGCGGGATCCCGCGCTTCCGGCGGTGAAAAATGAAAAATGGCCGCGCACTCCGGTGGATCGTTTTATTTTGGAGCGCTTGGAAAAAGCGGGGCTGCCACCCGCTCCGGAGGCCCCGCGCGAGACGCTGGTCAGGCGGGTTTATTTTGATCTCATCGGGCTGCCGCCCACGCGGGCGGAGGTGGAATCCTTCGTGGCGGACACGTCGCCGGATGCCTGGGAAAAACTGGTGGACCGCCTCCTGGCCAGTCCGCGCCACGGCGAACGCCAGGCCAGGCTGTGGCTGGATCTGGTGCGTTATGCGGAAAGCGATGGTTACAAATCCGACGACTACCGCCCGGACGCGTGGCGCTACCGCGATTATGTGATCGATGCCTTCAACTCGGACAAGCCATACAATCTTTTTGTCAGCGAACAAATCGCGGGCGACGAGATGTTCCCGGATGATCCGGAGGCGCTGGTGGCCACGGGGTATCTGCGGCATTGGATTTATGAGTATAACAATCGCGACGTGGCCGGCCAATGGAATGTTATTCTGAATGACATCACGGACACCACGGCGGATGTTTTCATGGGACTGGGCCTGCAATGCGCGCGTTGCCATGACCATAAATTCGACCCGCTGCTGCAGGCGGACTATTACCGGCTCCAGGCGTTTTTCGCGCCGCTGGATCCGCGCGACGGGACGGCGGTGCTGAGTCCCTCACAAAAAGCGGAACGCGCCGCGCGGGAGGAAAAATGGAACGCCGCCACGGCGGGAATCCGCCAACAGATCGCGGACATCCAGGAAGCGGAATTGCGGAAATCCGAAAAAAAAGCGGTGACCACTTTTCCGCCGGAGACGCAGGCCATCCTGGCAAAACCCCTGGCGGAACGCACGCCGAAGGAGAAGCAGCTGGCGAACCTGGCGTGGAAACAAGTGTTGTATGAATGGGATCATGTGGACAGCCGCATCAAGGGTCCTGACAAGGAAAAACTCACGTCGCTGCGCAAGGAATTGTCCGCCTTCGACGCCCTGAAACCCGCCCCCCTGCCCACGGCCCTGACTATTTCGGATATTGGCCCGCAGGCGCCGGAAGTGCTGATTCCGCGCCGCGAGGCGGACGGGGATATCGCTCCTGGCTTTCCCACCCTGCTGGCTCCGGGGCCGGCCGCGGTGACCCCGCGCGCGCGGACCACCGGACGCCGCCTGGCCCTGGCCGCGTGGCTGACGGATCCTGCGAATCCGCTGACGGCGCGCGTGATGGTGAACCGCGTGTGGCAGCAGCATTTTGGAAAAGGACTCAGCATCACCACGAGTGACTTCGGGACGCTGGGCGATGCGCCGTCGCACCCGGAATTGCTGGACTGGCTGACTCACCGTTTTGTCAGGGAAGGCTGGAGTTTGAAAAAACTGCACCGGGTCATCCTGACAAGTGCGGCGTGGAAACAGGGCCATGCCTCGGACGCCACGGCCCGCGCCACCCTGACAGATCCGGAGAACCGCCTGCTCTGGCGCTGGAACACCCGGCGGCTGGAGGCGGAACAGATCCGGGATGCGATCCTCCAGGCCACGGGCGAGCTGGATTTCCAAGCGGGCGGACCGGGCGTGGACAGCAATAAACCGCGCCGGACCATTTACACAAAAGTGCTGCGCAATGTGAGGGACCCCCTGACGGATGTTTTCGATGCGCCGCAGAATTTCCAATCCACGCCCTCGCGCGACACCACCACCACCGCCAGCCAATCGCTGTTCCTGGCAAATAGCAAGTTCATGGCGGAACGCGCGGACGCGATGGCGGCGCGGCTAGGAAAACTGCCGGACGCGGACGCCCAGGTGGAGGCGGCGTGGTGGAACACAGCGGGCCGGTTGCCGACCACGGAGGAACGCAGCGAGTCCCTGGCCTTTTTGGAGTCCGCCGCTCCACCTGACAGTTCCGCCGCGGACGCTTCCCCGGGCCCGGAGCCGATGCCGCAGCGGAATGGAAAAGCGGCCGCCCTCACACCGGGCACAGGCTTGACCAGTCTGGAGGCGGACCTGCCGGGAGGCCTGCCAACCGGGACATTCAGCATGGAATCCATCGCGCTGCTGCACTCGGTCTACGAAGCCGGCGAGGTGCGTCCGCTCCTGGGGCAATGGAGCGGATCGCCCACGGAATCCGGCTGGTCCTTCGGCGTGACGGGAATGAAATCGAAGCGCCGTCCATGGATGCCGGTGGTTAGTCTGTGCGGGACGGATGCCGGCGGAAAAGTGGTTTTGGAGCGCGTGTTCAGTGACCTGACCTTGCAGGCGGACCGGAGTTATTATCTCGGTTTTTCCTATCAACCCGCCACGGTCTCCGCGCCGGGATTGGTGACCTTTTTTGTGAAGGATCTGGCCAATGAGGACCTTCCCGTGCTGTCGGCCGCGGTGCCGCATCCGGTGGTGGCACTGGCCCCGCCGGCAGGTCCGCTTTTCATCGGCGCGTCGAATAACAATCCAAGTCTTTCGTGGGACGGTCTGGTGGATGAAGTCAGGGTCACGCGCGGCATCCTGACAGAAGACGATATTTTCCTGAAGCGCCCGGAGATCACGGGCCGCACGGTGGCCGCCTGGCAGTTCGAGCCTGACAAATTCACCATGGATGCGGTCTCCGGCAAAAACACGGTGCGCCTGCCGGAAACCCTAGCCGCCGCCGCCCCGGCCCGGCGCGCCCTGACCGATTTCTCCCACGCAATGCTGAGCTCAAGCGCCATGTTTTACGTTGACTGACGGACGAACGACCGGCCACAGGAATGAGGCAAGCAGGCAGCCTTTTGTTGGCCACATAGACCACAGAGATCACAAAAAAAGGCAGGGAGCCGTGGCCGGTTTTCTGTCCGCTGCTTTCCGGCATCGAACACACGGCGCGCCTGAAGGCCTAGCTGCCCGGACTTCATGTTATCATGGTGACGGTTTGCCAGGATCATGACAGGATTTTCGCGGCTCTGAAAGCCGGGGCTTGCGGATATCTTTTGAAACGGTCCACTCCGCAGGAAGTTAGGGAAGCCATCCACGCCGTCCGCGTGGGCGGCGGAGATTTTGGAGAAAATAGCCCAGGGCTTGGCTAACAAGGAAATCGCCGACCGCCTGGGACTGAGCGTGGAAACGGTCCGGGTGCATCTGAAGCGTATTTACGAAAAATTGCACGTCCGCTCCCGCACGGAAGCCGCGCTTCAATACCGCGACACCGCCGGCCGGCCGCCGTGGGAACCGGGGCTTTGATAACAAGTCTACCGCAGGCAGGATTCCGGCCCACGAAAGTCCGGATTCCGCGCCGGACGGCATGGAATGGCTTGACCCCTTCCGTCGCAGGCTCCATTGGCTTTCATGGAGTCCGC
>JAQGPD010000572.1 GCA_028293305.1 Verrucomicrobiales bacterium
AGACTGCCATTCGTGGGGATGGTGACCCAGCCTTCCATGGACACCGCGCCGCGTCCGCCGTTGACCTTGGCGAAGCGGGACATCATGTTATTCGGAAGGTCCACGTAGGCGGCGGTGTTGCTGGGCCCGCCCGGCAGGGAAAGTCCGCCGGCGGTCCAGGTGGCGTCATTGCCGCGGACATAACCATTCAGACCACTCACGCTGTCCGTCACCGTGGAGTTGGCGGCGGCGGGTCCATCCGGGTTGTTGAAGCTGTAGCGGGAGACGAGGAAGACGACCGGGATGCTGGTGGCGTTGGCGGGATTCGATCCGCCGGCGACTTCCTGCGCGTCGGTGTAGCCATCGCTGTCGGTGTCCACAAGCAGCGGATTGGATAGGTGGGTATTGACTTCCGCGCCATCCGTCAAGCCGTCGCCGTCGGTGTCGGTGATGAGAGGATTCGTTCCGCGGGTGACTTCCTGACCATCATCCAGTCCGTCGGCATCCGTGTCCGCGACCAGGGGATTGGTGCCGTTTTGGAATTCCTGCAAATTTGTCAGGCTGTCGGTATCGCCATTGAGCGTGGCTTGTGAGGGCGAGCCCGTGACGGTGTAGTTCATCGTCGCGCTGGCGTGTCGCCGCTCGAACCAGTTGGGCAATCCGTCATTGTCATCGTCCGGAGGCAATGGCAGAGCAACGTCCGGTCCGTCCGCGCGGTTTTGCAGGATTTCGCCAGGCTTCAGGGCGCGGTCGTAAATGCGGAATTCATTCAGGTCCCCGGCGAGATTGGCGTCGCCCAGCCAGGTGGAGCGTCCGAGCCAGCAGTTCACGTCGTTGAGCTGGACCATCTTGATATCTCCAGGCCGCAATTCGCGTGTGGGCTGGCCATCCTCATACAAACTCAGATATTGTTTGTCCTTCCAGACAACGGTGATATGGCGCTGGGAGCCAAAGGTCCCGGTGTCATAAGCAAATGAGGGATTGATGTCCGCCGGTCCGCCCGCGCCCAAAGGGCCATTTCCGGCTGGGTCGCGGTGCCGCAGCGAGAGCACGTTGCGGCCTGTATTGTCCTGTTCCTGAGCACTGAGGAAGAGGTAATCCCAGCCATCTCCTGCTCCCCCAGGGCCGGTGATTTCATTGCCATTGGTGCTGCCGAAGTCGAAAATGCGGCTCCAAGTCCGGGCTCCGGTCACTGTGACCCACATTTCCAAAGTCACCTCTCCGCTACCGCCCAGTTCCGGGGCATGGCTGCTGAGAAGGCGGTTGGGCAGGTCAACGTAGGCCTGGGTGCCACTGCCGCCGCCCGGCAATGTCAGGCTTCCGCCCGTCCATGAACTGCCGGCGCCGCGGACGGTGCCGTGGTAGCTGCCCGCGGCATCCGCGACTTTGATGCCGGCGGATTCGGAGAATTTCCATTGGTGAATCGGTCCGGTTTTGGGAGCCAAGGCGATGGGCGCTGTGGTCGCGGGGAAAGACGCCGCTTCAAATGCGTAATTATTCGCAACCTGCGAAGCCGTCAGGGCTCCGTCATGGATGCGGACTTTTGCCATATACATTGAAGCCCGGTTCGCGGGTTCCACCGCAGTATTGTCCGCCATTTGCGCGCCCAGCACCATGGGACCCGGATGGGTGTTCAGCACGCCGGCGTTTTCGGAATTGTTCAAAACACCATCCACGTAGACCAAGGTGTTATTGGGATCCGCCCCGCCGCCTTCGGTGTCCGGTCCGGTGTGCACATAGGTAAGATGATGCCAAGTCCCCGCCGTGGGAGCCACCGCACCCGCCCAACCGAGGTCAGGGCCGCCCCACTGGCCGAGCGCGCCCCAGGTCGGATTGTATCCATAAAGACAAGAATAGTTCTGGCCATCGCCACCACCCCGCTTGCCCCAGGCGAGGACGGTTTCCTCGTCCAGCATGGATTCGTTATAGACCCAAACTTCCACCGAACGCGAGGGCTGCGTGCCGATGAGGCCCGCCGGCGCATTCATGCGGGATGGCGTGCCGCCCACTGGAGTCGCGGCCGTCACACTCATCATGAAATCGCCGCCATCCATGAACAGCGATTTGATAGTGGAAAACGGAACGGCGCGCACCGAAGGGATCGCGGCCGCCCCTCCAAAAGCCTCGAAGCCACCGCCCAGCGTCCCTGCATTGGCTACGAAAGGCAGGTCCCCCGGAGTCAGGGTGGTGAAGTTGAGATCCACCAACAAATCGCCGGCGGTTTGGATCTGCGCATGGCCGGTGGAGGCCATCGCGCCGAGGAGGCACAGGCCGAGAGCCTGTTTTTTTCCGGATGAGGATTTTGGTTTCATAGGATTGCTGGAAGAAAAAGATTAAAGTTGGGTTATTTCGTAGAATGCCTTAAAGACGGGTGAAACGTCAATTATGCTTGCTGAAGATTATATTATGACTTTGCGCAGCATCCGGGGATCACCCCAGTTTGATTTTTCCCTTCCGGATCATCTCCAGACAGGTCGCCACGGAATAACCCTGCGCCGCATGGTCGCCGTAGTTTTTAAGCCGCTCCCGCCAGACTTTTTTCTCCTCCGCGTCCGGATTCCAAGGCTTGGCATGCGGCACGTCCTGACCCACCAGCATGGCCAAATAGCCCTCCAATCCGAAGGAGTTATTCGGATCGAACAAAACAGAGTCAGCCACCAGGCTGGGCCCGTTTTCCCTGTAAAAACGGACCATCGGCTCCGCGCCGCACAGATCGGTTTCCTCGCGGCACGCTTTCCAGAACGGCGTGTCCACCCGGTTGTTGAACGCATAGTGCACCGCCAGGAAATCACGGATGTCCTCCCACTGCCGGGAATTGTAAGTGTTATACAAATCCCGCAGTGAATCGTTAGGCTCGCGCAGCGAGTCCTTCAATGTGTCCGCCAGCGTGCTGGACTCCAGACAGATCACCTGCAGCGCCGTTGCCTCCAGCGGCTCCACAAAACCCACCGCATTCCCCACGCCCACCACATTCCCCACCCAGTGCCGGCGATGCCGCCCGGACCGGAACCGCACCACCCGGGGATCGTTCGCAATCTTCGGATTTTTTTGACGGAATTCCGCCAGGGCATCCTCATCGGATATAAAACGCGAACTATACACATAGCCGCGGTTGATCCAATTCTCGTGCTCGATCTGCCAGCACCATCCCGCATCCATCGTCTCCGCGACCGTGTAGGGTAGGATCGGCTCATTCGTCCGCGGCCAGCCCGCGATGACCGCGCGGTCGCAGAACAGGGATTTTTCAAAACTCAGATATTCCTCCCCCATCGCCCTCCCCAGCAACTCCGAGCGGAAGCCCGAGGCATCGACAAATAAATCCGCCGTCACCCTCTGTCCACTTTC
>JAQGPD010000575.1 GCA_028293305.1 Verrucomicrobiales bacterium
CGCCGTGCCGCCGTTGTTTACGAAGCGGTCGTTGTCAATTCCGGCGACCGTAGTCCAGTTCAGAGGGTCGTTCCAATTTCCGGACGCAACATTCCAGCCGTAATTGACCTGAGCGGAGAGTTTGCTCACGAAGGAGGCCGTGGTGAGGCTGAGAAGCAGTTTAAAATTTGGTTTCATGCGGGAGTGGACAGGGGACGACGAGAATTAATTACTGATGAGATGGACGAACAGACCTTTTTTAAGGACAAATCCGGGAAAGGAAAACATATTTCTAGTATGAATTTTCCCTGAAGCTCATACGAAATATTACATGGGGATGAAAAAATAGGAGCTATTTTACATCCCCTGGAGGGATTTCCCGGAGGTCGGAGCTTCGGATTTGCCGCTGAGCACTTTTTCCGCCTCGGCCATCTGATCCTTGCTGAGTATATTCCTGATCAGTTCCCTTCTGGCGGCGGCAGCGGGAATTCGGCCTGCGGCGCGGCTGTAATTGACGAAGGCGAAAACGGGATTCCTGGCCGTGCCCAACCCTTCTTCGAAGAGGCGCCCCAGGGCGAATTGCGCGGAGGCATGCCCTGCTTTGGCGGCTTTCGAATAAAAACTCCCCGCCAGATCAAAGTTGCGCGGCACCCCGCGGCCCTGCTCATAGGAGGAGCCCAGATTCACAAGGGCCGCGATATTTCCCAATTCGGAGGCGGCATAAAAGTAGCCGATGGCGGCCGTCTCGTCACGCGCGCCCGCCAAACCATTTTGTAGGCAAACTCCGATCTCGTTAAGGGCCATGGGGTTGCCCGCCTGCGCGGCTTCCGCGAGCATGGCCCGGCCTTTCACCGGCTCGGCGGGAAGGCCCTTGCCGTTCAAAATCATCATTCCAAGCCGGGCCTTGGCCTCGATATCCCCCTTTTCCGCGGCCATCCGATACCACTTCAATGGCTCGGAGTAATCCAGGTCCCGCCCTCTGGGGTCGATTTCCGCTTCCAGAAAAGACCCATATAAAGTCTGCGCGGGAGGAAATGCCGCCTCGGCCGCCTGGGAGGCGAGGAATTTTGCCCGTTCAACATCCACTTTGACGCCGGGAATGCCGATGCTGAGCAAGCGGGCCAGAGCAAACTGGCCGGGGGCAAAGCCGGCATCCGCCGCTTTTTCGAGGCATTTGAATGCTTCCTCCGGCTTGCTGCCGGGGACCTTGCCGGAAAGCATCGCATCCGCCAGATCCACCTGTGCGGCGGGTTCCCCGGATTCCGCGGCTTTACGCACGGCGGCCAAATCGAATGCCGGGGCGGCGGCGGCCGGGGCCGGGTTCCCCGCCGGTGAAGCCGGGCCGCTGGATTTTTTCTGAGGGTCCGCCGCGGGCGCTGAGGGCGCGGGTGCGACCGGCGCGGGTGCGGGCTCGCGCAGACCCGGCAGGGGCTCCGCCAGGAGATGGGAAAATGTCAGGAGGGAACCCAGGGAGGCGGATGCCATCCAGGAGCGGGATTTTGATAGGAAGTTCATAACAGATTATTCGGTTTGGCGGCGGCCGGTGCTATTGCCGGATCAGCACGGCGGTGGGTCCCTGATTGCGGCTGACCACAATATCCAGTTTCCCGTCGCCGTCCGCATCCACCGCGGCGGCGGCTTTCATGTCACCGCCAAGGGCGATGCCGCTGACCAGGGGCGGAAGGGGCTCGAACGCGCCCGAGCCATCGTTTTTCAATAACAAGCCCACGGCATTGTCATAGCGCGGGGTCTCGATCTGCGGGCCGTTATACCAATTGTGCGCCAGGAAAAGATCCGTCCGGCCATCGCCCGTGAAATCAGCGGCCGCGATGCCGAAGACGGTTCCATTCTGCGCCGCCCTGACAAATGGCGACCAGGTGAAGGAGCCTTTGCCATTGTTCAACCACATGCCGCTGCGGAATTCATTTGCTTCATAGCGCTCCGCGGATTTCAATTTATCATCGGCATAGACGTCCGACAAACTGGCCAGAGCGAAGGTTTTAAAAGTCGGGAATTTTGTTTTGATGAAAGGCATCGCCGTGCTCGAGCAACTGCGCCCGCGCTCCGGATAAAGCACCTCGCCATCCTGACTTTTTTCACGTTTCACCTCCACGACCTGCGGCTTTCCGCTGTCGTCGAAAATGCCATAATACGTCAGCATGGGATGGTCCGCGTCCGGCGTTTTGTATTTGGTGTTCAGCCCCAGATTTCCCGCCACCAAATCCAGGCGTCCGTCGCCATTCACATCCGCCGCGGCCAGACTGTTCCACCAACCCGTCACGCCGGCCAGACCGCAGGCCTGCGTGGAATCGGTCAGTTTGCCTGACTGATTCTTGAAAATCCTGACCGGTCCCCACTCGCCGGCCACCGCGAGGTCCGGCGCGCCGTCGCCATCCGCATCCAGCCACACCGCGCCCGCCACCCGGCCCGCGTCCGCCAGCCCCGGCATGGTGTCCGTGACGTCCCTGAAGGCCACGCCGCCCGGCCCTGACACATTTTTCAGCAGGCGGCTGCGGTCGGCGTGCGGCCAGTCCTGCGCCTTGCTCCGCGCTCCGATGAACAAGTCCGGTTTTCCATCCCTATCAAAATCCCCGGCCGCCACCGCACCGGCGAAAACCCTGACATCCGGCAGGGCTCCCGCGGGCGCCGCGGCGAACGTTCCTTTGCCATCATTCACATAAAGCCTGACACGTTGCTCCCGGGCGTCCGCCACGAATTCACCGGTCCCGCTGCCCACCGCCAAATCCAAATCCCCATCCCCGTCCGCATCCAAAAACACCGCCGCGCTGTCCTCGCAATCCCGGTCCGCCCGGAAGGC
Organism: Verrucomicrobiales bacterium; assembly: GCA_028293305.1. Lineage (GTDB taxonomy): Bacteria > Verrucomicrobiota > Verrucomicrobiia > Verrucomicrobiales > V1-33 > CAIZWU01. Next base: position 2,798 of record JAQGPD010000575.1, read on the forward strand.
TTCGGACCATTTTCCAACATAACCGCCCTTCCCGTCCGCGAGCCGCAACTGGCCGATCTCCCCCGCGCTTCCACCAAAATAAACATCCGCTTTTCCATCCCCGTTCACATCCCCCCAGGCCATGCAGGGACCCAGCTGGCTGTAACTGTGAGGCAAAAGCGTGTGCCTTTTGAAATCGTCCTCCCAGCCCGTGTCCTTCACCTTCAGCCCCGCCAAAACAGCACTCTCCTTGAATAGCGGACTCTTCCCCGCCGCCCCGCCCGGCACCACTCCCCCGGAGGCGGACTCTGTCCCACCGACCCGCTTCCCGCGTCCTTTTTCCAGCATCAGCAGCTGATTGGCCTTCACGCCCTCCAACACTTCCGTCATCGCCGGTTTCCCGGGCCAGCGCACCGTCAGCCGATCCACCATTTCCTCTCCGCCGAGCCCGAAATGCACCAGCGGCTCATTGCAGGAAAGATAGCCCGTCTGCGGGCTCAAATAACGCATTTGACGGCCCGACTTCGTCTCCACCGTCAGCTCCGCGCCGATCCCCGACGCATTCCCCGCATCCCCCTTGAGACTCACCGTCAGCCAGTGACCGGCCTTGCTGTCATTCCGCAAAATCGAGTTAGGCTCGCCCAGATTCACCGTCACCAAATCCAAGTCCCCGTCCCGGTCCAGGTCCGCATACGCCGACCCATAACTCACCCCCACCTCGCCCAGATTCCACGCGTCGCTGACCTCCTCGAATTTTGACGCGCCGGTATTCCGATACGCCCGGTTTTTCTCCTTCCGCATCTCCCCCTCCTTCCAGAATTCAAACATATGTTTACCCAGCAGCATCTCCCGCGTCACCTTGATATCGCTATCATTCATATGCCGGCTGATCCCGTTCGTGAAATAAATATCCTGCCAACCATCATTGTCCAAATCCGCGAACTTCACCGCCCACGTCCAGTCCGTGCTGGACACCCCGTGCAATCGCGCCGCCTCACTGAAACGGCCCATGCCCGTGCCCATCAATAACGTATTCTGCATCTGTTGCTGCGGCATCGAAAAATACGCCCGCTTCAGCTCCAGACCACCCATGATGCCCATCGTCGTCTTGCTTTTAAAGTGCGAGGTCGCGCTCATGTCCGCCACCAGCAGATCCGGCAGCAGGTCATTGTTCACATCCCCTTGGTCCGCTCCCATGCTGAACCATGGCGTGTGCGGCGCCATCGACGCTATCACATCGGTGAATGTGCCGTCCCTGTTGTTATGATACAGTTTGTCCTGACTGATAAAATCGTTCCCCACATAAAGATCCGGATTTCCGTCCCTATCATAGTCCCACCACGTCACGCTCAAGCCATCCCCGCGGCCGGCGATTCCCGCCTTTTCCGTCACATCCGTGAAGCGCACCACCCCTTCCTTGCTGTCATTGCGGAACAAACGGTCCGGCGTCCCGATCGCCTCCGTCCCCCAGTTGTCGAAATCATACCGCCAAATCGCGTAATATTTCTCCATCTCCGCCTTCACCCGCGGCGACCCGTCCGGTCCCGTCTCCGTGATCGCCCCCAAATCCCCCTGCGTCCCCGCCGGATCCTCGATCCGGTTCGTCAGCAAATACAGATCCAAATCCCCATCCCCGTCATAGTCCGCAAACGCCGCGCTATGACTGCAATCCACCGCGCCCAGGCCACAATCCTCCACCGCCAGCTTGAAAACCGGCGTCCCGTCCTCGGCCGTTCCCGTGTTCAGCCACAACTGGTTGGGCTGCATATAGCGGCATACATATAAATCCGGCCGGCCATTCCCATCCGCATCCCCCACCGCTACCCCCGCCACCCATTCCTCCGCCTTCCCTCCCGAAACCACCCCGGACGCCGACGTCGCATCCGTGAACTTCAAATCCCCCGCCTTCCCCGTCTGCACATACAATCTGCTTTTTTCCCGACCGCCCCCAAAAAACAGATCCGGCTTCCCATCGCTATTAAAGTCCGAGATGGCCACCCCGCCGCACGTCATCCCACTATGGTATAAATAACTCAAAGGATGATTCACATCCATGGTGTTCACCATATCCACGCCCGTCGCCGCCGCCTCCAACCTTGTGAAATGAGTCGTCCCCGCGGAAGCCGGCGGGGAAGCCGGGACCGCCGACGCAGAACCGGCCGAAATCAACGCCCCGGTGGTGCCACCCGCGGCAAAAGCCATCCCCGCCAGACCTGAAAAAACCAAGGCGGGAAGCGTCATTGAGCAAAAAATCATAAAATGAAAATACTGTGAGGTGGGAAATTTTTTCCTTTTACCGCTCCCTCCTCCAAAACGCAACCCCCCAACCCCGCCCGGCCCCGGGTCTCCGATGAGCGGCCCCCAGCATGCTCCCCGGAGCCATCTGCATTCAAGCCACGCCAGAGAGGTAGCCTTTCCAATGCCGGGCCCAAACACAAAACCCAAACCTGTAGCGGCATCGGCATCGCCCTCCCTTCACGCCCCGACCGGACTTGATCGATTCATCCAAAAATTAATCACTTTCCCATATTTAAAAATTCCCTTTTCCCAATGTGTGTCTATTTTGCCACACGCCCGATTTTTTTAACTCATGAAGAAACCCTCGATCACGTCTCTTTTCGCTGCTCTCCTTCCCTTTCTAGCGGCCTCCGCCCAAGCCGCTGTCCTGTTCACCGATAACTTCGATGTAAACTCCGGAAGCTACACCGACAACCCTGGCATCGGCCCCAATCACGAAGTCGCCAACCCCGGCCGTCAGGGCGGCACCCTCGCCACCCCCACGCTTGGCTACACCTTCCAAGGCAATGCCCAGGTCGGCAACGCCTCCACCCTCGCCGCCAACTCCAACGCCGGCAGCCTCCTTGGCGATGACATGCTTCTCGCCTTTGGCGCGTCCGCGACCATCAATTTCAACTTCGCCGTCGTCACCTCCCCGCTCGAAATTTCCTTCGACGCCCTCCCGAACAACCAGGCCGACCTCACCAACTGGGTCAGCTTCATGATCAGCGAGAACGGCGGCACCCAGTTCGTCAACCACCCCAGCGTGGACTTCGGCATTCTCTTCCGCGCCAATGGCGGCACCCAATACTTCACCGACGGCGCCAACGCCACCGATGGAGCCGCCGGAGCATCCGTCGGGCAAAACGTCTGGGAGGACTACCGCATCGTCCTTTCCGATGCCGCCGGCACCGGCTCCGCCTTCGGCACCGGCTCCAGCCGCTTGGACTACTATAAAAACGGCAGCCTCCTCGGCAGCCTCGCCATCAGCGATCCCTTCACCGCCAACCAAGGCTACTTCGCCTTCGGCGGTGGCGGCCTCGCCGGCGTGGACAACATCCGCATCTCCTCCATCCCCGAGCCCACCGGCGCCATGCTGCTCACCGGCACCCTCGGCCTCCTCGCCCTGCGCCGCCGCCGCGCCTGATTCATTCCTTCCGTCAGGATCAGCGCCTCACGCGAATCCAACTTCAGCTCCGGCCCCATCCAAGGGCCGGAGCTTTTTTGTGCCCAGGCACGACGTCAATTGATGGTCAATCAGCGAAACAAGATTCCAATTCCACGGTTCCGAAGGGAACTATGATGCAACAAAAGCGCGCGGACTAACTTGTTTTATGCAAGTCGATATTCAGACTGATAACAAGAACTGAGGACCCCGCCTCACAAATTGCATGGCTAACGACTAAGGTCCGCCCCCCAAAATCCCACGGTGCCATTCCGCATCCAGACACCGCCAGTCGGCATCATCACACATACCACTCACTTTGTGTCCCTCACCGCATACAGCCCCCGCAACGCGGGCCTTCCCATGCTCCGGGATCCGCGCTTCCTTTCCTCCCGGCTCTTTCCGCTCGCGACCAGGTCACGATTTCGTTCAAACCACCCATCCACAAACCCTCGGCTTCCGATCACCATTCCTCTGGTGAAATGCCGCACCCGCCTCACCAGCACCTCCGCCGCCAACAACCGCTCATCCGGCGTCGTCAGCCGCTCCCTCACCCTCTCTGAAA
>JAQGPD010000596.1 GCA_028293305.1 Verrucomicrobiales bacterium
GCTTCCCAAAATCGTCCCTCCCCCGCACCAAACTTGACACCGAGGGCAGGCGGAGTAACTAAACGGGCGCACCGGACAGCATAGCTTAGTTTAGCCGGTCGGTGGCCGGACTTTGGGGTTCACCTCAGGCAAAGCGGTTTATTGTCCGATTTGGATAGGTTCGGCTTATTGTCAATTTTCAGAGTTAGCAATCCTTGACGAATACTTTGAGTTTGGTTTTGGATCGAGGTATTCTATCTTATTCCCAGTTTCTTTTAGAGTCCCATATGCGGATATCACTGAGTATGAGGAGTTTTCCGGTGTCCTTGCGCGTTGGGATAGAGGAAATAAATATGACACCAAATCCATCCGATTTCGTTTTGTGGGAACTCCAACTCTAAGTGTCAGTATATCAGGAAAATATGCTGAAGCAATAATAGCAAAGTGTTTTGAAAATGCGTGGAATTCGGTGCAACGGGAACAAGAGGGGAGATTGATCTCTGAAAATGCGGAGAAAGTTGTGGCATGAAGAAACTTTCTGCGGTTTAAGAGTTAGGCTCGGGGCGCCGGGATTTTTATAGCCACCCGCATGGAAACTTGAAAAGCTCGTCCCAGCTACCTTCCGGGACGGCTTAGCAGCCGTTTTCCCATCCCGCCATTTGCGAATGTTCCCGCATGAAGTGTTCACTCGGCGCGGTTTTGATTCCTGGGCTTTGAATGGCAAATGCTAGTCATTGGTGGCCGGCAGTTGCTTTGAGAGGCGGCCGGCGTCGAGGGATCTTTTGAGGTAGGCTTCTTTTCCGGCGAGGCTGCGGTAGCGTTCGTCGGCGAGGCGAGCGGCGGCGTCCCAGATGGCGTCATGGTCGGCGGTTGTTTCGCCGGGGGAGACGGGGGGGTTGGCTTCAGTCAGGAAGTCATGAATGATGCTGTCCTCGGCAACGGACGCGGCGTTGGGGCGGAGGTGGGCGTTGGCTTGGGACGGGGCATTTTTTTCGGCGGATGCGACCGGGATTCCGGCGGGGGCGGGGTTTGCGAGGACGGCGGGAAGCTGTGACTGGGGTGGCAATTCCAATTCCACGATCGGCTGGTCCGCCTGAGCTGAGTTTATGTCAGGGGGTGAATCTCCGTGCTGCGGTGAGGGTTCCGGCCGGGGGCTGGATTGGGCATTGTCGGCGATGGGGGCGGGCGTCCACGGAAGGGGGGCAGGGGGCCGGATGGGGCGCAGCGTGGGGGGCGGGGGGAGTTGTTCCGGGGAGGGACGCGTGGGATTTGGCGGCAACACGGGGGCTTCAACGAGCAGGGCAGGGTTGATGGAATCCTCACCGCCGGGAGGGGGCCTGCGGGATGCGGGCCGGGCTTGTGAATGCGTGGGCGTGCCGGAGGAGGGCTGTGGATAATGAGGGGAGGAGGCCGCGGTTGGTTTTGTCAGAGACCGGGGGTTGGGCGTGTTGACGGTGATTTGGCTTTGCGGGGTTAATGAGTGGTCAACGGAATGCGGGCTCCCTGATAGACAATAGGCGAGAATAGCCACCGGGCCGGATAGGAGGAGCAGCTTGCGGGCGGGTTTCATGTTTTGCCTGGATGGACGGGGAGGGTCGCCGGGGGCGCGGGACCGGGTTGTGGCGGAGGGAAATGGGGGGGCGAGGGGAAGTCGATGAGTGCGGGGCGGACTGATCCCAAATGCTGTTTTTAATGGGTAATTTCCACGCACTCTTTTCCGGCGTCACTACGCGACGCAAAGGCATTTTGACTAACATACCGTGGGATAAATCCCACGGCTACCTTCCGGGACCGCTATGCGGTCAGCTCGTCTCGTTGCTGCGGGGTCGGCTGCTTTCGTTGCTGCGGGGTCGGCTGCTTTTGTCGCTATGCGGTCGGCTGCTTTCGTTGCTGCGTGGTCAACCGAATTCGTTGCTGCGGGGTCGGCTACTTTCGTTGCTTCGTGGTCAACTGCCTTCGTTGCTACGTGGTCAGTTGCTTTCGTTGCTGCGCGGTCAGCCGCTTACGTGGCAGGGGCAACAAATACGCCTGGCTTTGTGAAATTGATATGCGTGGCGGGATGGTGGAAGGAGTTTGGCGTGGAGGAACGGGGTTCCCTGGCAGGGGTTGTTAGTTGGTCTGGGTGATTTTCAGGCGGGCGAAGAGGCGGCCGGAAGGATCGTTGGCTGGGAGGAGGGCGGAGATTTGGGTGGTGCTGTTGGTGGTGGGGGTGAGCGGGCTCCAGCCGGAGGAGAGTTGTGAGGAGGCCTCGATTTGATAGGTGATTTTGGGGTCGGCGGCGGCGGCGGGGTTTTTGGTGTAGCTGAATTGAAGGCCACCGGCGACGGCGGTGGGGGCGGGGAGGGTGTCGAAGGCGACGGGGTTCAGGTTGAGGGCGTATTCCACGAGGGCGGGGACGCGGTCGAGGTCGCGGTCGTCGGTGGTGGAGAGGTTGGCGGGGAGGCCTTTGCCGAGGGCCCAGGTGGAGAATCCGGAGGTGGCGGGCGGGGCGGTGACGAAGGAGATGGCACCGTTTTGTTTGATGGTGAATGTTCCTTTGTAGGTGCCCTGGCGGGTGGGAGTTCCGGGGGAGTATTGACCGGCGACGTCGTTCCTGCCTTGGATGCGGAAGAGGTCGAGGGCGGCCTCGACGGGGACGTCCGGATAGGTGCCCCAGGGGCCGACGGCGAGGATTTGGTCGATGCCGCTGCTGAAGGTGCCGAAGGAGGCGGTGACTGCGGGGCGGGTGAATTCGTCAAGGGTGTTAGGAGCGGAGTCGGGGATGATGGCGACGCCGGCAGCATCCGCGGTGGCGGCGGCGTAGACGGTGGAGGTGAGGCTGATGCGGCTGGAGGCCGTGGTCATGGCGTTGTTGGTGGCCACGTTCTGGGCGGCGCTGTTGGCACCGGGGGTGACGCGGCTGCGGGAGACGTAAACGGTTTGGAAGGGATCGAGATTGAAGAGGTCGTCACCGACGGTGTCCGGGCTGGTGGCTCCGAAGATGTTGACGCGGAGGTCGGTGCGGTCATACCAGTCGGCCCCGAATTGGGCGGTGAGCTGGGAGCCGATGGTTTTGAAATCGGGACGGGCGGTGCCTGAGTCGAAAGCGTCACGGAAGGAGGCGGAGGTGCCGAGGTTGAGGACCAGGGTTTCGTCCACGCCGGTGCCTGCGGAGGCGACGAATCCGATCAATAAGTCTCCGGTGGCGTAGGGGGCGGCCACGGCTGGAGCGGTGGCGAGGAGGGAGAGCGCGAGGAGGGAAAGCCGTTGGGAAAGCCGTTGGGAGGGACGTGGGGTGGAGGACATGACGGGGTGGGGAAGGTGGAAGAGGAGGGTGCCGGGACGGTGGCGCTCCGGCATGGGGAGGCCGGGCGAGGACTACTCTTAGTAAAGCCTGGCGGAAAATGCGGGGTCTTTTATGTGCCGGTTTCGTTGCATTCCATAACAAGTGCTAGCAATTCCATGCTGTCGTAAAAAAAACCGGCACCGTGTAGACGGTGCCGGTTCTTTTGTTATGATGGAATGCCGCGCGGGGCGGGGTGATCAGGCTGTCAGGCGAGGGTGGCCGGGCCGGGAGGCGCGGGCGGTCCGGAGGTGTCAGGGAGCGACGGTGCCGCCATCGGTGGCGCGGCCGACGAGCATGGCGCTGAGGGGGACGCCGCTGAGGCCGAGGTTGGCGGCGGTGGCGCCGGATTTGATGGCGTTGTAAACGGTGTCGAGGTCGGCATCGGTGCTGAGGTCCACGGAGGAGTAGAGGTTTTCATAACCCCAGAGTGTGTATTGACCGGTGGCGATGCTGTTGATGGCGGCGGCGCTGAGGACGAAGGGGTCCGCAGGGGTGCCGGCGCCGCTGTAGGTCAGGGCGGGGGCGCCATTGTATTTGAGCAGACGGCCGGGGGTGCCGGTGCCTGCGGCCTGGGTGGCGAAGGCGTCGGCGGCGCTTTGATAGCCGATGAGGCTGAGGGCGCCGGGGCTGCCGACGTTGGTGCCGGCGGCGTTTTTGCGTTGCACGGAGGCGGAGGTGGAGCGCATGGAGGTGGTCAGGTTGCCGCCGCTGGAGAAGCCGCCATTGCCGGCGACTTCCGTGGCGCTCCAGACGTTGGAGACGTTCGTGCCATCAGCGAGGGGCCAGAGGCGGAGTTCAGTGATGTTGCTGGAGACCACGGTGGGTTTCCACTGCTGGACGGAGAGGCTGATGCCGAAACCGGATTCCGCGAGGACGGTGGTGCGGGTGCCGGAGCCGTCGTTCCGGCCGGTCAGGTAGACGTTTTTGGTGGCGTCGCCGGCGAGTCCGGTGAACATGCGGAGGCTTTGGAATCCGTTATTGAGCATGGCGCCGGCGAGCTGGCTGGTCATGCCGGTGATGCCGGCGTCTCCGCCGCCATTGACGACCCAGGCGAAGGCGACCACGCCGACGGCGGGTTCGCTGGGGTAGAGGGGGGTGGTATTGAAGGGGGAGGAGGATTGGGCGACGTCCGAGAAGGCGAAGGTGGCGGTGTGGGTGGTGGTCGAGGCGTCGACACCTCCGCCCGTGCCATCGGCGGAGCCGGCGACGGTGGGGAGGGCGCCGATGAAGGTCACCAATTCGCTGTCATGGAGGGCGCGGACGCCTTCCACGGAGCCGTTCCAGGAGCAATAGATATTGGTGGTGCCGCTGATGCCGGGGAAGGAGCCGGAGAAGGCGGCGCGGGAGGCGGTTTGCAGGCTGCCGCTGTTGTAGCTGGCGGTGAAGGCTCCGGTGTAGGAGGAGGCGATGGCCTTGATGGCGGCGGTGCGGAAGGCGGTGGCTCCGGTGATGTAGACATCGGCTGCGCTAACGTAACCAGCGAGGGCGAGACTTAGGGAGAGGACGGCGATTTTTGTTTTCATGATTATGGCGGGATTGATATTGGATTTTGTTATAGGACGGGGGAAATTTGGCTAGGCGCGGCGGCGGCGGACGAGGGC
>JAQGPD010000643.1 GCA_028293305.1 Verrucomicrobiales bacterium
GCTTCCCAAAATCGTCCCTCCCCCGCACCAAACTTGACACCGAGGGCAGGCGGAGTAACTAAACGGGCGCACCGGACAGCATAGCTTAGTTTAGCCGGTCGGTGGCCGGACTTTGGGGTTCACCTCACGCCTGTGAAATTTCTGGGACTCTGGATTTACGCTTCCTCCCTTCAAGGTTGCATGGTTTGTTTCTAGGAAATAATTCAATATCGAAAATTAATAGTAATAACGAGGAAACGAAAAGTAGCTCACTTCAATACCTTCGTATCTCGGGCAACGCATTGGAAACTGTTGAGGACATAGTCGAATGCTTTCCTGATTTGAAATTTTTAAATTCGGCTAATAATGGACTGAAGGTTTTATCTGAGTTAATTGAGGGGTTGGACCAACTGCAAGTTTTGGATCTGTCGATAAACAAACTAACCAAACTTCCGAGGTCGCTCATTGGAATGAAGTCTTTGAAAGCCTTGGATATTTCCGGAAATAACTTTAACATATCAATCCAATCCACTTGTGACAAAACACATTCAGTAGAAGACCCTTACCCTGATCTGATTAAGGACATTTCATCTATAAGTCCTTCAATTTTCATGTGACATGCTCGAACGGTCTTTGCCCCGTGCCAAAGACGACTTGTAAGGCAGGAAATTTTTGCCAAGTAAAAAACTCGTTTTGCCAAACTGGCGGAATACTAACGCGACTTCGACACCGCCCACCACGCCGTCCACCTCAGCTGGCAGCAACACATCGTGTATTTCGACCTGGCCGTGACGTAAGATGCGATAAAATATGTGTCACTCCAAAACCCAAGTAGCTAAAAAATGAGAACACTTTTCAGTATTTTACTTTTTCTGACGACATTATTTATTATCGGTATGTCCTACCTTGATACCTGGTTTACGGCTGATGCCTTGGAAGAACATATTAGGTTTAATCTTAGCCAGACTTCCACTGCCGGCAACCAGGTTACAGTTAAGCTATTGGATCAGCAAAGTTGGAGAAAAGTCGGAATTTTTGGAATTCCACTAATTATTCTTAATGTTATATGGTGGAAGCTTCGGCAGGACGAAACAAAAGGGGCGCAACGTTAATGGGCGGGGCGCAAATAACGTTTGAAAAAACAGTTTGCCACATTAAAGCCACGCTCCGTGGAACAAATAATGGAAAAATGTTAAAGACAATATTTTACAACGCACTCGCGGTTACTTTTATTTTGACAGCGTTTGCTCGCGAATACCTTATAGCCTACCAGACATTAGGCGAGGTTTCCTTGAAATTGAAGGTCGTCGCGTTAATTGCAGGGCTGATAACAACTTTGACCTTATTTTTCAATGGTTTCAAGGTGAGGAATCCATGAGGAATGCGAATATCGCCTTTTTGGAGTCCTGTTCGGAGGGTGGACATTCTGTCCACCTGTTAGCCGGGTCGACAGAATGTCGACTCCTCAGGCTTCGGGAGACAGATTCTTGCGGGAACCGGGGCTCTGGGGCGACTTGAAAAGTCGCGGTCCGGTGGGGGCGGGACTTGGGTGATTTTCGATGAGACGGATTGCCGGGCAAATTGTTGGCGTCAGCTGCCGGCATGGTGGTGGGATAAGCCATACGCCGTAATCACAATCAGGGCATTCAGCAGGGCGGCGCATAGCACTTTCGGCAGCCGTGTGAAATTTTCTCCGGATGAGCTGGCTTGCACAAGTCCCGTCGGTGCGAGGGAACCGAGCAAGGCGAAGAGACGATATTCCTCGGGGTATGACTCAAAAGAACACATCAACAGAAAGCCTGCCCCCAATAGAATCAAAAAGGTGAACGGACGGACTTCCAGCCAATCGAAAAATTCTTTCACGATTTAAGCGTGGTCTTTGAGTCTAGTTGAAATGTTTAGTCAGGGTGCGGGAACCGGGGCTCTGGGGCGACTTACAAAGTCGCGGTCCGGTTAGGCGGTGGCGGCGGTTTCTTCTACGACTCCGAATTGGCGGAATTTTTGGTAGCGGTCGCGGAGGAGGTTGGAGGATTTGGCGGATTGGAGGGCGGCGAGGTGGCGGAGGATGGCGTCTTTGACGGAGGCGGCGGCGGCGTCGGGTTGGTAGTGGGCTCCGCCGACGGGTTCGGGGATGACTTCGTCGACGATGCCGAGGCGGGCGAGGTCGGTGGCGGTGAGTTTGAGGGCTTCGGCGGCTTCGGGGGCGTGCTGGCGGTGTTTCCAGAGAATGGCGGCGCAGCCTTCGGGGCTGATGACGGAGTAGTAGGCGTTTTCCAGCATGAGGACGCGGTCTGCGACGCCGATGCCGAGGGCTCCGCCGGAGCCGCCTTCGCCGATGACGATGGCGATGATGGGGGTTTTGAGGGTCATCATTTCCCGGAGGTTGAAGGCGATGGCTTCGGCGATGTTCCGTTCCTCGGCCTGGACGCCGGGGTAGGCTCCGGGGGTGTCGATGAGGCTGATGATGGGGAGTTGGAATTTCTCGGCCAGGCGCATGAGGCGGAGGGCCTTTCGGTAGCCTTCGGGGTGGGCGCAGCCGAAGTTCCGTTTGAGGTTTTCCTTGGTGTCGCGGCCTTTCTGGTGGCCGATGACGAGGACCTTGCGGCCGCCGATGGTGGCGAATCCGGCGGGCATGGCGTGGTCGTCGCCGGTGTGGCGGTCGCCGTGGACTTCGAGGAATTCGGAGAAGCATTTGCCCACGTAGTCCAGCATGTAGGGGCGGGCGGGGTGGCGGGCGATCTGGACGCGCTGCCATGCGGTGAGGTTGCGGTAGGTGGTTTCCTTGAGTTCGGCGATTTTCCCGCGGATGGCGTCGGCCTCGGCGGACATGTCGACGGATTGGTCCGCGCTTTTTTTCAGGAGGTCCTCCAGCTGGGCTTGGAGGTCGAGGATGGGTTTTTCGAATTCGAGCGGGGTGGGATTCATGGCGTCGCGGCGGAAAGGGCTGGAAAGGAAAGCGGAAAAAAGGAAAGGAGGGTCGGGCGGGGGGAAGGGGAAGGATC
>JAQGPD010000626.1 GCA_028293305.1 Verrucomicrobiales bacterium
CGCAGAATAAAATAAAGACGGAGATTTTTTTCATGGTATCGCTGAGTGGGGATGGTCAATATCCAAGCGGATTGCAAATCGGAGGTTGGAGAGGGGTAACGTAGCGGGCAGGCTTTCCGTGTGAGGGAGTTGCGTTTATACAGTTAGGACATTTGCCTAGACATTCAAAACTTCTCCAAATTTGGATTTGGCAAATTTTGGACAGGCTACTGCGCAACCTAGCGGCGTTCTGGATTTTTGACCAGCATTAAAAATACTTTTGGACAAGTATCCGCTCCCTCTCCAGCCGGGAGTAAATGGTGTCTTCTTTGATCACCGATGGGACACGATTCGCCTCCTGATGGTCTATCCGACGCAATAGCGAGGGAAATAGTCATGCTATGCAAAATAGCCGACTGGCCAAATTTTACACTCTGCTCCGGTCGGCGAGCCATCCACCAGGCCTGTGATCCAATCAAGCCGTTCATCGCCAAAGCAAAAACCCCAAATCGGAATAAATAGCTAGTCGGACACCGATCCGGCGTTTTGAATATATAACCTATCAAAGGCTTTGGAGCGGTTCGCGTAGTCAGGGTAGTCTTCCGCCGGGGCTTCCGGCGGGAGATAGCGCCAGTGTTTGTAGAGCCACATCCAGTGGGCGGGGTGGGCTTTCAGGACGGGTTCTATCACATCCCAGCATCGCTGGGCGGCTTCCTGCCACGGGGTGTCCGGCGTCATGGGAATGGGGTCCATGAAGCGCAATTGCCAGCGTCCGTCCGGCAACGGCAGGGCCAGGGCGGGCACCAGCGGCAGCCCGGTCCGCGCCGCGAGCGCGACGTGCAGGACGCTGATGCTGGACCAGCAGCCAAAGCGCCGGATGGCGACCGCGCTCTGCTCCGGATGCACATTCAAATCAACCAGGGCGGCGGCGCTTCCGCCTTTTTTCAAATGCCGGAACAACTTCAGCATGGCTCCCTCCTGAGGAATGATCATCTGCCCATTCAGCGAGCGTTGACGACGGAAGACAGCGGTCAGCGGTTCGTTTTTAAAGTCCTGGGCGATGATCATGGTGGGGCCGAATTTCAAGGCCCTGCCAAGGCTGAGCCATTCGAAATTCCCGCAATGCGCCGTGGCGAAAATACACCGTCCCGTGGTCGCGGCCTCGCGTGCGGCGGGGGTGTCGCACTCCAACACAAAATACTCATCCCACTTTTCCGCAGTCAGCCGGCGGCCCCAAAACAACTCCACAAAGGTCCGGTCAAAAACCTGTTAGTTTTCCCGCACCAGTTTTTTCCTGGCAACTTCGTCAAGCTCCCCTGACAAAGCCACCCGGAGGTTTTCGGAGATGACATGCCGCCCTCTTCCATCGAAGGCCCAGGCGACGGTTCCGAGGCCATGCGCCAACCAGCGGGCAACCTCCAGTGGCATCCTAGGAATGATTTCCTCGGCGGCACGCAACAGCCAGTATTCCACCCGTCGCCGGGCACGGAGCAGGAGGGACGGAGCGGAGACCGGAGCGGGCATGGGGGATTGATCCTGATTCACTTACTGGCCTCCGCCAGTGGATGCGGAAGGCGGGGTGGCGGTCTGCATGGGGGCCGGGGCCGGAACCGGCTCTGGAGCGGAACCGGGGGCGGGAGCCGCCACGCCAGCCGCGGCGGGCGGCGGAGGGATAACAACTTTCGGAGTGAGGCGGTCCTCCCATTCATGCAGGGTGGCTCCGGTGCCGAGGCCGCCGATTCCTTTGAGCAGTTCCTCGCATTTCAAACGCCATGCGGCGTAATCCGGAGCTTTCCTATCAGCATCGGCGGAGTCCGGAAAAATCAGATAGGTCACTTTAAGATCGCTGACTGGGCGACGATAGGGACTGGCTGCGGGATCCAGTTGACGCGCAATACGCAGGCTGGCTTCGCCCACTTTGGTGGTCGGCCCGTAGTCGCCGACGACGGCGGGCAATAACATATTTTCATGAATGACCACGGCATAGTCGCCAATGGATGGGGCCCAGGCGTTCCGGCCTTTATAGCTGCGGAGCGAGGATGGAATCACAATAAATGGATCCTCCTGCCCCACGAGATAACTCCGCCGCTTCAAGTCGGCGACGATGCGCGGGATTTCCTCCGCGCGGGCGGTCAGGACTGGTTTCTCCTCCTTGGTCAGGCGGGGGGACTTCAGCTTTTCCTTCACCTCGCGGAGTTCGTCCTCCAGCTTGGGGACGACGGGGTTCAGCTTGTCCGTGAGCTTGGGCCAGCCATAGCTGGTGGTGGGCTGGAAGTGGCTGGACTTCAGGATGTAGTCGTCGAAGGAAGGCATGCGGTCGCCATCGCTGCCGTCGGAAACCACGTCCATGTCCGCCTGCATGAGCAGGGCTTTTTGTTTGGAGGCGGGATCCTCCAGCTCCAGCATCGCGTCCAGGTCGTAAAAGTTATGCCTTGTCAGGATGCGGTCCAGCCGTTTCAGATTCGCCTGCACGGATTGCTCCTTCAATTCATACAGGTAGTGATAGAAGCCGGAGACCTTTGCTTTTTCGATCAAGTTTCCGATTCCCGGCAGCAGGACGCCCAGGCCGGGGTTGAGCCGGCGCAGCTGGTCCAGGGTGGTGGCGGGTTTGGGGACTTTCAGCTTCAGCGTCATTTCCACCACATAAGCGTCCTCGGAGGCACGCTCCTCGGTCGCGGTCTCCCCCTCCGTTGGGATCAAAGTGGTTTTGAGCGCAATGCCGCTGAACATGGTGGTGAGGTCGCCGCGGGACTTCAGCGAGGGCCCGGAGGGCAGGGCCGGCGGGGGCGCGGGAACGGGAATCTCCACGCGCTTCTCCACGATTTTTTCCTGGATGACCACCCGTTCGGTCCCCGGTTCCCGGCTGGATTCCAAAGGCGGGAACACTTTCCGCGAAACCGCCCGCCCCACACGCTGGCCGAACGGCGTGAAAACCAGACCCAATGCCACGGCGGCCAGGGTCAATACGAGCATGCGACCCGGCCAAGGCGAGCGGCGCGGCGGGGTCCAACCACCGCTTGGCGGCCTGGATCGGAAATGGGAATCATCCGGCATGGAAAACAGAAATTGGAGGGGCTAACGAAATCCAGGGAGCATACAGGGTGCGCCGGGATTTTTGAACCCATGCACTCCAATTCACCGCCCCGCGAGTCGAAATTACGCTTCTGTTGGCAATCGGGTGCCTCTGGAGTGTCAGGATTCTGTTGACCCCCAACTCCACCAACCAATCCACAGAACCAAAAAGGCGGACTACTGCCAAACTAACCGCCAATGATCACGAATGGAGACGAATCCACCCAGCTGGAAACATACGCTAACTTCACCGTGGGAATCGGAGGGTCAACATTCTGTTGACCAAAATTTCCGCCACCAAACCACGGGAAAGGATTGGCAAAACCAATACTCCGCGCGGCAACGGCAGCCGCAGCCGCCGGGCCGGACCCCGCTCCAAGTCCCGGAACATCACTTCTTCAACACGCCTCAACTAACCGCTAATGAACGCGAATGGACACGAATCCATCACGCTGGAGAAATAGGTATTTTTACGGCTGGATGGATTCGTGTCCCTTCGCGTCCCTTCACGGTTAAAAAGCGCGGAGCCGTTTCATTCCCTGCCCTCCCCGGCCGGGCGTTAAAGCCGGGCCGGGGCGGGATGGTTTCCACGGGTCAGGGTTTTTTCTTCCAGGGTGGCTTGCCGCCGCGTGACGGACCATCGCGCTCCACGAAACCCTTGCCGCCGGGACGGGGTGGGCGACCTTCTCCGCCGGGTCCGAACGAGCCGGGACCACGGGCGGCGAAGCTGACTTTCAAGGGACGACCTTCATGCTCAGCGCCTTCCATGTCGGCCACGAGCGTTTTGCTGTGGGTGCTGTGGATTTGGCAGAAGCTCTGGTCCTCCATGAGCTTGATCTGGCCAACGGCCTGGGGAGGGAAGTTGAGGGCGCCGGTGGCGAGGAGATCGACGATTTCCCGGGGGCCGAAACCTTGGTTTTTGCCCACTCCCACGCGGACCCACTGGAAGCCGCGGGCGGCGGCGGGGAGGGTGATCATTTCGTGCGGGCCCTTGCTGGCCTTGCCGGCGGGGGAGTCTGCCCGGGATTCGCGGACGGGGCCGGGACGGCCGAATTCCTCCTCGGAAAACTGGATTTCGCCTTCATCCTCATCGTCCAGCGGCTCAATCGCTTTCGGTTTGAATTTCACCGGTGCGGGCGCAGCGCCAGGGGGTTTGGAAACCGGCGCGGAAGCCGCTGAGGTCTCTGATTTCTCCACCGGGGGCTTGGCCGGTGCGCGATCGGCGGGCTCAGCTGATTCGGAGGCGGAAGGGGATGGCGCGTCGGCAGGTGCCGGAGTTGGCGCGGGCTTCGGTTCCGCAGCCGGCTTCACGACCTTCGCCGCAGCGGGCTTGGCGGGTTTGGATTCCGGCGCGATTTCATCCTCGCGCACAAATTCAGCGGCGGCGCGTTCCTGTTTGGCGACGGTCACGGGCTTGGGCTGCGGCTTGGCATTCACCAAGGGCTGGCCGCGGAGATCGGGCTCGAACCCGCTGGCAGCCAACAGCTCATGGAACAAAGCGCTGGCGATGTCCGTGGAGGAATGACCTTCCTCCAAAAGCTGTTCCACCATGGCGTCCTGGGGCTTGAAGCGCCCCGTGGCGAGACGCTCGCGGACTTTGTCGAGCACGCCGCCGGCACGTTTTTGCTCCACTTCATCCATCGTGGGCACGGTGCCGCGGCGGATGCGGCTGCGGGTGAACCGCTCGATGGCCTGAAGTTTGTAAATTTCCCGTCCGCTCACCAAGGTGAACGCCAAGCCCTTGCGCCCGGCGCGGCCGGTGCGTCCGACGCGGTGGACGTAGTCTTCAGGGTCCCATGGCAGGTCGAAATTCACCACCAGGTCCACCTCCTCAACGTCCAGCCCGCGGCCGGCGACGTCCGTCGCGATGAGGAAATCGAAGCCGCTTTTCCGGAATTTTTCGATCGTCCGCGAACGCATGGCCTGCGTGATGCCGCCATGCAGACGGTCCGCGGAGTAACCCCGGCCCTGGAGCATGTCAGTCAGCTCGTCCACCATGCGCTGGGTATTGCAGAAAACGATGCCCAAACGCACGCTCTGCATGTCGATCAGGCGCATGAGCGCGTCCTGTTTGTTACGCAGCGGCACTTCGTAAAAGACCTGCTCCACGGTGGGAACAGTGACGTCTTTGGTCGCGATGCGGATGTGTTCGACGTTGGTGCTGAAGCGGTTGATGAGCTCGCGGATGGGCGCCGGCATGGTGGCGCTGAAGAAAACGGTCTGGCGTCCGGGAGGCGCGGCTCCGAGGATTTTTTCCATGTCGTCACGGAAGCCCATGTCCAGCATGCGGTCGCATTCATCCAGGACGACCATCTTGATGCGGCTGAGGTCCAAGGCCCGGCGGTCCATCATGTCCATGACGCGGCCGGGGGTGCCGATGACGACCTGGGGGCCCCGTTTCAATTCGTAAAACTGCCGCTCGTAGGACGCGCCGCCATAGATCGGCACGGCGTGGATTTTTGGCATAAAGGCCGCGAGCTTATGCACTTCCTCCGCCACCTGCATCGCGAGTTCGCGCGCCGGACAAAGAATCAAAAGCTGGGGATATTTTCCGTCGTGATCGATCTGATCCAAGGCGGGAAGGACGAACGCCGCGGTTTTTCCGGAGCCGGTCTGGGACTGGCCCACAAGGTCACGCCCGGTGAGCAGAATGGGGATGGACGCCGTCTGAATGGGCGATGCCTCCTCGAAGCCTAACTTTTCGACTGCCTTCAGCGCGGCGGCTGAAAGACCTAATTCACTGAACGGGCGCTTTTCCATAAAACGGGCAGCTATAGCCTGGATTTGGCATCTGTCGCCTTGTTTCAATGAAATCTATCGGGAGCCCCCCCTCAGCCGCGCAGTCGTTGCAACCAATATTCCCACGGACGCAGTCCCAGACTATCAAATAAAAGCGCCATTCCCGCCAGGCACAAAATAAGCGAAAGTGCCTGCAACCACGGGTGTTTGCGCGTCCCGGGCATGCCGTCCGCCGCCTGGCTGGGCAATGCTCCGGAAGCCCCCTCAACAGGAACCGGAGTTCCCTGGAACATGGGGTCGATTTTTTCTCCGATTTTTTCGAATACCTCCAATCCGGCGGCTTCCGGATCCGTTTTTAGGGTCCCGCGCGGCGGTGATTTTCCCGCGCTCCACAGCGCGGGCACGGCCCCTATCAAAAAGCCGCCCGCCAGCGCCAGACCGCCCCGGAGTGCGCCGCC
>JAQGPD010000025.1 GCA_028293305.1 Verrucomicrobiales bacterium
AAAACGGCGTCCTGGCGGTTTCGCTCATCGCTTCTCCTGACAAGACTCTGCCAGGAACAGTCGCCTTCTACAATCCCGCCACTGGTGCCCTGCTTGGCTCCGTGACGGTGGGAGCGGTGCCGGACCAATTGACCTTCACTCCTGATGGAACCAAGGTTTTGGTCGCCAACGAAGGTGAAATGGCCCTCGCCTCCACCAACCCCGCCGGTGGAAATCCTGACGGCTCGGTCAGCATCATCGACGTCTCCGGCGGTTTCGCCTCCCCTCCTGTCACCACCGCGAACTTCGCCGCATGGAATGGTCAGGAAATCGCCCTCCGCGCCCGCGGGATCCGCGTTTTCCCTGGCAACTCCGCCCAGATCGATCTCGAACCGGAATACATTGCCATCGCTCCGGATGGACTCACGGCCATGGTCACGCTTCAGGAAGCCAACGCCGTGGCCACGCTCGATATCGCCAGCGCGACGTTCACGGACATCAAGCCTCTGGGTCTGAAGAATTTCTCCCCCTACATGCTGGACTACTCGGACCGCGACGGATCCGGAAATACCTGGAGCCTCAAACCCGTCACCGGCCTGCCTGTATACGGCATGTTCATGCCGGACGGGATTTCGTCCTATCAATCCGGGGGACAAACCTATTATGTGACTTCCAATGAAGGGGATGACAGGAACGATTTCCTGGTCCCGGCGGAAACCATCGCTGTCGCTGCCACCACTTCCGTGACGGTGGGCACGGTCACGACCACCACTCCGGTCTTTGATCTTGATAACACGATCTTCCCCACGGAAACCGCTCTGAAAGCCAACGGCGTCCTCGGCCGCCTCACCGTCAGCAACGTCCCCGGCCTGCGCGGCGATCTTGATGACGACGGCGATATTGACCGCATCCTCTCCTACGGCGGCCGGTCGTTTTCGATCCTCGACGCCAGCGGAAAACGCATCTTCGACAGCGGCGACCTCATTGACCGCGTCCTGATGAATTACTATCCGGTGCTGTATGATGACAGCCGCAGCGATAACAAGTCCGCCGAGCCCGAGGGCGTCGCCATCGCCGTGCTGGATGGAAAAACCTACGCCTTCATCGGCTTGGAACGCTCCCACTCCGTCCTCATCTTCGACGTCACCGATCCGACCCAGGTGAGCTTCACCACCCTGGCCAACCGCCCCGGGGATTTGAATCCGGAAGGCATGCTGAACATCTCCGCCGCCGACAGTCCCACCGGCAAGCCGCTCCTCCTGGTGGCCAACGAAGTGTCCTTCACCCTGACAACTTACGAGCTGGCCCCCAGGACCCCCGCCTTCCAGGTCCAATTGCTCCACTACTACGGCGAAAGCGGCCTTCTCGGCATCCAGACCGCTCCGCTCATGGGAGCATTGATCGACAAATTCGATGATCAGTATAACAACACCTTGGTGATCGGCGAGGGCGACAGTTTCATCCCCGGCCCATGGCTCATCGGCGGCGCGGATCCTGCGCTGAACCGCATCCTGCACACCGGCACTTTCACCGCCGCCGCGGACACCACCGCCACCCCCATGGCGCAGGCGGACATTGCCATCATGAACGCCTTCAACACCACGGTTTCAGCCCTGGGGAATCATGAGTTTGACCTTGGCTCCCCGGTGTTCGCCGCCGCCTTCGCTCCCGCCGCCAGCGCCACGCTGGGCAACTGGGCGGGCGCTGCGTTCCCTATCATCACGGCGAATCTCGATTTCGCTTCTGACAGTTCCCTCCGCGCTTTTGCCGACTCCACCCTCGGCGGCACCACCTCCACCAGCACGAGTGGAAACTACCGCGGAGCGGAAACCTCCACCATCAACGCGCGCATCGCTCCCTACGCCATCAAAACCATCGGCGGTGAGAAAGTGGGCTTCGTGGGGGCCACGACCTACGATTTGCTGACAAAATCCTCTCCTAACGGCACCCGCCCCAGGGATGACGGAAACAATGCCACCTCCGACCTCCAGGAAGTCGCCGCCTATCTGCAAACCGCGGTCGACGCCCTCAAAGCCACGGGCGTGAATAAAATTGTTATGGTGGACCAGTTGGACACCCTCCAGCGCAATAAGGACCTGGCTCCGCTCCTGACCGGAGTCGACGTGATGATCGCCGGCGGCGGACATGAACGCATGGGCGATGCCACGGATACCGCGGTGCCCTTCAGTGGCCACGACGGGGATTTCATCGGCGATGCCTATCCGATAGTGACTTCCGGCGCCGATGGCAAACCGACGCTCATCGTGACCACCGATACTGAATATTCCTACGTTGGACGACTGGTCGTCGACTTCGATGAAAACGGCGAATTGATCCTGGCCAATTTGGATCCCGCCATCAATGGAGCCTACGCCGCCGCGCCCTCGATCGTCGAAGCGGTTTACAACAATGGCCAAAATGCCGCCGCCATCGTCGCCGCCAGCACCATGGCCACCAAGGTCAAAACCATCACCGACGCTATCAATACCGTCATCCAGACCAAGGACGGTTTGGTTTATGGTTTCACCAAGGTTTACATGGAAGGCGACCGCGTGTTTGGCCGGACGCAGGAAGTGAATCTGGGCGACATCACCGCCGATGCCAATGCGGCGAAAGCCAAAGCCGCGCTCGGATTGCCAGCGACCGATGCAGTGTTTTCCCTGAAAAATGGCGGCGGATTGCGCGCCTCCCTGGGTTCCGTCGCCGCCGATGGCACGAAGCTTCCCCCACCCGCCAATCCGCTGACCGGCAAACCCGCCGGAGCCATTTCCCGACTCGATGTCGAAAATGCGCTGCGCTTTGATAACAAACTCGTGGTCTTCAATGCGACGCCCACCGGACTCCTCGGCATCCTCAATTATGCCGCAGGCCTGAGCAGTGGTCCCAACTCGCAAAGCGGCGGTTATCCCCAGGTTGGAAATGTCCGCTTCTCCTACGACAGCTCACGTCCCGCCGGTCAAAAAGTCCGGTCCGTGGTGCTCATCGACGACTCCGGAAAAATCGTTTCCAAGGTCGTGGAAAATGGCGCGGTCCTGCCAGGAGCTCCCTCGGCCATCCCGGTCGTGGCGCTCAACTTCACAGCCAATGGCGGTGATGGATATCCTATCAAATATCTTGATCCAACGGCGACCGTGCCCAACCAGATCGTGAATAACGAAACCGGCAACTTCCGCTTCCTCCTTAGCGACGGCACGCTCTCGGCACCATTGGCCCGGGATGTGGATTTCACCGCCGCCTCCGTGGTCCCCGCCAATGCCCTTGGTGAGCAGCAGGCCTTCAGCGACTACCTGACGGTCCGCCATAACACTCCGGCCAAGGCCTACGATCAGGCGGAAACCGCCGTCGCCCTGGACACCCGCATCCAACAAATCGCCGCCCGCACCGACACCGTGTTGTTCAGCCCGGTCGAGATTTGGAGACTGGATTACTTTGGAAATGCCGCCGGTTCCGGACTCAATCAAGGAACGCTGGATGACGCCGACAGCGATGGGGTGAATAACCTCTTCGAGTTCGCCTTCGGCACGAATCCTTCCAGTAACCTGACGGGTTCCCCCGAACTCGCCTACACCGGCACGCTGGCGGGCAATGGCGTCCTGACACTTCCCGGGCAGCCCATCACGCGCTTCGAACCCGTCGCTAACAATGTTGACTTCCGCGCCGTGTTTGTGCGGAGGAAAGATTATGTCAGCGCGGGCCTGACCTACACGCCGCAGTTCAGCGCCGACCTCGCCATCTGGCAGGACAGCAACGCCGTTCCCACGGTGCTCGCGGATGACGGCACCTGGCAGGTGGTGAGCGTGCCCTACACGCGCTCCATCGGCGGCCGCAAGGCACGCTTCTTCCGGATCTCGGTCAACCTGGCTCCCTGACGCTTATTTTAAAAAATCAACATCTTTTACAGCAAGGTTATGAAACGTTTCCCCACTCTCCTATCCGCCCTGATCCTGACGTGTGTCCCGGCTTCGCACGGCGCCATCATCTCCAGCGGCGTGCAGGATATCGCCCTGCCGCAGTCGTTCTTCGTCGGAATCTATGTCAATGTCCTGACACAAGTCACGAGCTCGGTTTTGCCGTCGGATTTTGACACCGCGCCATGGATCGGCTTCGATCTCGGCGGCGTCGATATCAGCAATGGCGACTTCCTCCGCCCCGTCGTCACGGGCAGCGCCCAGGTGTCCAACCTAACCATCGGCACCTCCGTCGGTTCGCCGTCCAATCTAATGGTGGGAGCCGGCTTCAGCGACAATCACACCGGGCCCGCCGCGGACCAGTTCCAACTGCTCAGCGTCGGTTATGTCGGCTTCGCCTTCGGGCCTGGCGGCGGTGCTCCCCAACAATACGGCTGGGCAAGAATCACCATCGACAACACGGGCACCGGAACCCTCCATGAGTGGGCTTATGAAAGTGAAGCCGGCACGGCCATCACCGTGGGTGCCGGTGCGGTCCCGGAACCTTCCGGAGCCGCACTCGGTCTGCTGGCCGGTGCCGCCCTGCTGGCCCGCCGCCGCCGCGCCTGAGTTTGGCTGGCCCCCCTGGTCAATTGGCCAGGGGGTGTGCCGCCAGGCGTTCCCAGTCCGACGTGAAATCCGCGAAGACACGCGGGTGTTCCAGCCGGAGCAGGGTCTCGTCATTTTCTGTCAGGGCGGGGCCGGTGTAGTTATGGGATCCGGTGAAAACCGACCGCCTCCTCACACCGCCCTGCACCGCATCCATCAATAAATATTTGGAGTGAATGGGGTCCAGCAGTATTACCCTAACGCCGGCGGCCCGCAGAATTTGAAGGATCTCCGCACTCGTTTCCTGCGGGTGCGTGACGACGCCCACATCCATTCCCGCCTTTTTCAAAGCGGCCAGACGTTGCGCGATGGCGCGTCTGGATCCGGTCCAGAAGGCCATGGTGACACGGATGGATCCGCCCGGAATCGGATCAATCGCATCCAACTGCTCCACGATCGGATCCTTGCTGCCGGTCACGCCATTGGCCTCCGCCCGGGGAAAAAACCACACCTGCGTGCCCGCCGAACCCACCGCGGTGCGGTAATAATTCAGGTTCAACGGGCGGGATGCCAGATCATTCCAGTATTGCAGATAAGCCGCATGGAGGGCCGGGTCCTGACGGATAATGACGAGATTGTTGGAGTTGACCAACTGCTCGTCCGTGAAATTAGCGGAGGATTGCACCGTGACGGCGCTGCTTCCATCCGAGAGTCCGGAAAACAACAGGAACTTGTTATGGTTGATCCTCCCGCCCTGACAACCATTCGCCACACCGGCGCCATCCCGGCAGATGGAGACGCGGTCCGGCATTGCCGCCAATAACAACTCCACCGCCGGAAACTCACTGCCCACGACTAACCGGACATCCACCCCGCGCTGCCACGCCTCGATGAAGGCCTCGGCCATCGTTTCCCGCGTCCAGGTGTAAATGGCGGCCCTGACCGAGGCGCCCGGAGGCGTAAGATCGAGCAGCTCCATCACTTTCCGCTCAAGGTGCAAATCCGCTTCCGTGCCAAGGGCCCCGGGCGCGCTGAAAAACACCTCCTGCGCCGGGGTCGTTGGTTCGTTTTGCAGAATCCGGTAAAATCGGCTGCCCGGTCCCAGAGGCACGCTGTGCGACATTCCGAATCCCGCCGCCACGCTGCCGGCGCCTAGCAGCGTGGGCCAGGACTCCAGGTTTTGGGTTTCCTGAAGTTGATAGGAATGTCCGGGCAGCGTTTGCCA
>JAQGPD010000604.1 GCA_028293305.1 Verrucomicrobiales bacterium
CCCTGACAAATCATGACTGTTGCCGGACCCAATGCTGACGTCTGCGCCGGACTGGACCCCGCGCTCGCCCCCTCCCCCGCCTTTGTCATCGACCTCGGCCGCCTGCGCCGGAATCTGGAGCATCTGAAATCCGTCCAGGAAGCCGCGGGTTGCAAGATCCTGCTCGCCCAAAAAGCGTTTTCCCTCTGGCCGGTTTACCCGCTTATTCGCAGCTACCTGGACGGCACCTGCTCCAGCGGCGCCTGGGAAGCGCAGCTCGCCCATGAAAAATTCGGCGGCGAAGTCCATGTCTACAGCCCCGCCTACACCGACGCTGACATGGACGAAATCCTGCCCATCGCCGACCACCTTTCCTTCAACACCCCGGCGCAATACCTCCGTTTCCGCGACCGCGTGAAAAATTCCGGCCGCGCCATCCAATGCGGCCTGCGCATCAATCCGGAAGTCTCCACCGGCCAGACGCCGCTCTACGACCCCTGCGTCCCGGGCAGCCGACTCGGCACCCCCGCCGCCGGACTCGCCGGAGCGGACCTCGCCGGTCTGGATGGACTCAATTTCCACACGCTTTGCGAGCAGGACAGCGACGCCCTCGAGGCCACGCTGGAAGGAGTCGAAGCCCGCTTCGGTCCCCTCCTACGCAAGGTCAAATGGCTCAACAT
The DNA here is from genome assembly GCA_028293305.1 of Verrucomicrobiales bacterium. GTDB lineage: Bacteria > Verrucomicrobiota > Verrucomicrobiia > Verrucomicrobiales > V1-33 > CAIZWU01. The sequence goes on from JAQGPD010000604.1 coordinate 660, forward strand.
GGGCGGCGGCCACCACATCACCCGCCACGGCTACGACACGGACCGGCTCATCAAACTCATCCGCGGCATCAAAAAACGTTATGGAATCGAGGTCTACCTCGAGCCCGGCGAAGCCATCGCGCTGGGCACCGGCATCCTCATCAGCTCCGTGCTGGACACGCTGCACAACTCCATGGACCTGGCCATCCTGGACGTTTCCATCACCTGCCACATGCCGGACTGCCTGGAAATGCCCTATCGTCCTGACATCCGCGGCGCCGGCCACCCCCGGGAGCTTGCCCACACCTATCGCCTCGGCGGCGGCACCTGCCTGGCCGGAGACATCATCGGCGACTACTCCTTTCCCGCCCCCCTGACCACCGGCCAGCGCCTCATCTTCGAGGACATGGCGCACTACACCATGGTCAAAACCAGCATGTTCAACGGCGTCAAACACCCCGCCTTCTGCCTCTGGGATCCTGACACCAAATCCTTGGAAACCGTCCGCCGGTTCACCTACCAGGACTTCCGCGACCGCATGGGCTGAAAACAGAGTAGTCCGCCAACAAAGTAGTCCGCACAGAGTAGTCCGCCATCAGAGTAGTCCGCCATCAGAGTAGTCCGCACAGTCCTCTGTGCGGTTTCCAGAGCACCGGCTTTACTCAAAGCACCGGCTTACCCCAAAGCCCTAGCTTCCCCAAAGCCCTAGCTTCCCCAAAGCCCTAGCTTCCCCAAAGCCCTAGCTTCCCCAAAGCCCTAGCTTCCCCAAACCCCCAAAAAAACCGGCCATTTCCAAAGCACCATCCTGGACCCGGATGAACGCACCACCAGCATTCCGGAAAACCGGATAGCTGAAGCCGCACAGAGGACTGTGCGGACTACTCTGAAGCCGCACAGAGGACTGTGCGGACTACTCTGCCCTACCGCCGCCCCAGCACCTCCAGGGCTTGCATGGACGCCGCATTCCGGCTTTCGACGCCCATTTTCTGGAAGCAGATGCCGAGGTGCTGTTTGGCGGTTTTTTCACTCATGCCCAGGATGGTGGCCACGTCACTGTTGCTCTTCCCCTGGGTCACCCATAACAAAACCTCCGCCTCCCGCGGAGTCAGCCCGAAGGCGCGCTGCAAGGGGTCGGGACTGGTGAAGTCAGGATGGAATCCACTGCTGCTGGCAATGCGTTCCTGCAGGACCTGGGCGCGCGCCAACCGGGTGCCGACGGCGATGAGCAGATCCTCCCGCATGACCGGTTTGGTCAGGTAATCATCCGCCCCGAAGTTCATGCCGATGCGCACGTCCCCGCGGTCGCTTTTGGCTGTCAGGAAAATGAACGGCGTGTTCGCAAAAGCCGGGTCGTCGCGCAGGGTCTGCACCACGGCATAACCATCCATTTCCGGCATCATGACATCGCACAATATCAGGTCCGGCCGTTCCCGCCGGGCGGTGTCGACGCCGATGAGCCCATTCTCGGCGGTGCAGGTGAGGTATCCCTCCAGTTCCAACATCAGCGCCACGTTGCGGCGCATGGGAGCCTGGTCTTCTATGATGAGGATTTTCTTTTTCGCCATGCCTTATGATGAGGGATGAGGCGGCAAATGCCATCCGACTAAAGGCGGATGCCCCGGCCACCGGTTGTGTGCGTTATTGTGGGAATGACCCCCTCGGAAATCTACCTCATACGCAAGTCCTTCGCCTCACTATCGCGCCACGAACATGTGGCCGCGCTGGTGTTCTACCGCCGCCTTTTCGAACTGGACCCGGGCCTGCGCGCTCTCTTCAAGGGCGACATCGAGGCCCAGGCCCGGAAGCTCCTGGATATGTTGGCGGCCCTGCTGTCGTTGTTGGAAAAGCCCCATGGCCTGGAGGTGGAACTGCGCGAAATGGGGGCGCGGCATGCCGGGTATGGCGTGCGGACGGCGGATTACGAAACCGTGGGACGCGCGCTCCTGGATATGTTGGATGAGACGCTGGATGAGGAATTCCCCCCTGCCACGCGCGCGGCCTGGACCAGCCTCTACGGGGTGGTGCAGGCCACCATGCTGGAAGGCGCTGCGGGGCGGACTCCGGCGGCGATTTGATCCTGACACTCCGTCCGCCTCCATGCCGGCCGGTCCCCTGATCACATGACGAAAAAACCGCAGGCATTTTACCGAATGCCTGCGGTCCCGCCGGTTTCCGCTTTCCGGACTGCTCAGGGCAATTCCTCGGCTTTGAGGCGGAGGAAATATTTGGGCGCGGTCTGAGGGGTGAATCCGGGGGTGAAGGTCAGGGTGGTGCGCTCCGGGCCCACTCCGGGGACCGGCTGGCTTCCCGTCCATGACGTGGCTCCGGCATGGCTGGTCTGCGTGCTCCAGACATTGAGTCCGGTGCTTTGCTGGATGGTCACGCGCAGCTTGGAATCACTGAGCGCGGCGTTGTCCATCACAAGACGGAACTTCACCAGGGACTGCGGCGTGGCCAGCGGAAGCAGGGTCAGCGCATTCGCCTCATTGAGCGCGGACTCCGCTGTGGTGGGGTCGGTGCCGGTGGCGTATTCCACCAGATTAAGCACGCCGTCGTGATCCCAGTCGGCATCATTCGCCCGCTGGCCGAGCGCATCCGGAGCGCCGAAGTGCTTGGCCCGCCAAGCCTGCAGCGGCGTGTAATCCGGCACGATGGTGACCAGGACGGACGTATTCCCCGTCATCCGCACCGGCTGGCCCTCGCCGGGGACGACCGCATTCTGACCATCCTGCGCGGTGCCGGTCATGGATGTCAGGGTGACAAAAAACCGGGTGGTGCCGGATTGCAGGGCATTCGGTGTGATGGTCAGGCGGATGCTGTGAGGGAAAATGGCGGAGGGGGCGATGGGCACCAGTTTTCCAAAAACCGGATGATAGTCCACCTCCATGTTCCCCCCGGATGTCAGGGCGGCGGGGCCGCTGCTGCCTATGACATTGGATGCGCCCAGCAGGGATACACTGGAGACCGCCGCCGCCAGTTCGCTTTGTGTCAGGGCGGGACCGGGCACATAGGATCCCCCCGCTGGCACGGCCCGGTTGAAGATCAGACGGGCCCCTGTCAAAACGGCATCCGCGTCATTCAGCCACGTCCCCGGCGTGGAACGGCCCACGGTTTCCGCCGTGAATTGGATAGCCGCTCCGGCCTTGCCCACCGGCAACTCCACGGACGGAGCGGCGCCGACGGAGGCTTGGATCACCTGCGGCACATTGCGGACCAAGCGGACCGTTCCCTGGGAATCGGTCGCCGCCGCGTCCATCCAGCCATCGCGGTTCAGGTCGAAGGCCGTGACCGCCGTGAAGCCACCGTTGCGGGTGATGAGGTCCGTTTTATTCCATTGCCCGGAAGGCTTGCCATGGTGAAAAAGCGTCAGACCCGCGCCGGTGGCGCAGAGGAAATCCGTATACCCGTTCCGGTCCCAGTCCACGGCGGCGACCGCGCGGATGCCGGAGGCCACGGAGCCGATGGCATAACCGGTGGCTTTGATAGGATCCCAGGAGGTCAGGAAGCCATTGCCACCGACAAAAACGGCCTCGCTGTCCCCATCATGATCTCCATCCGCCCAGACCATCGCGGAGGGCGGCACGGAATCGGTGACCGGTTGCGTGAGCCCGGTGCCCGCCGCGACCCAGTTTGGATTGAGTTGATAGCCGCGCAGGTAAAGCGTGCCGGCATTGGCAGCCAGGAGGAATGGTTCATCCCCTGGCTTCGCGGTGGCCTGCACCGCCATGATGCTGCCGGGCACCGGATTGAACGAGCTCAGGACGGACTGGCCATTCCAGGTGCCGTTGGATTGATAGAGCCACCGCAGCTGGCCGGTGGTGCCGCTGCCGGTCAGGAGGTCCGGCAGTCCATTCGGTGTGCCATGCTGGCCGGCCGCCAGCAGGGAGACCCCGGGCAATCCGGTCGCCAGGGCGCTGTCCGTCCATCCAAAGGGAGTGTTGCCGGTATTGGCCGCCAGCCGGACGGTGCCGACGGCGGGGAGGCTGTAGGTCACATCCGGCCGGCCGTCGTTGTTGAAATCAGCCACGGCCGCGCTGTGGGGGGCCTCGCCCTGGGTGTTTTTGAATACCGCCGGTGCCGGCGTGCCATCCACCTCACCATACATCACCCAGAGTTTTTCCTGCGAGGGGGTCACCGCCAGGAGATCCTGACAACCATCCAGATTGAAGTCCGCGGTCTTCAGTTGCGTGGCCCCGCTGAAGGAGGAGGACCATGTTTCCAAGGCCCCGGGCATCAGGTGCAGGGCGCGGTTTTCCACGAACGCGGATCCTCCATTCTTGAGGGTCACGAAAAAATCCAAGTCCCCGTCCGCATCCGAATCCGCCGCTCCCACGGCGAATATGTCCGACGGCAAAACCACCATGGGAACGGCGGTCACGGACGGCGCCCCATCCACGGCAATTTTGTGATAGGCCAACACCTTTCCCTCACCCCTCACCAAATCCGGAACCCCGTCGCCATCCGCGTCGGCATAGACATGGCATTTGGTGTTGGATTCAAGATTCATGTCCAGACTGACACCAAACGCCCCGGCCCCGTTGTTCCAGGAATATTGGGATTCATCCGCGAGGTCCAGCCACCCATCAAGATCCAGGTCCACCAACTGCGAGGGCCGGGTGGCGAGACTGATGTTGGTGAAAACGCCCGTGCCATCATTGAGGTATGCCCGGGTGGTGCGGCTGTAGGTGTCATTGGCGCTCCAGGCCGCCAGCCAGTCGCACGTGAGGTCCAAGTCCCCATCGCGGTCAAAATCCCCGGCGGAAAGCCTGGACATGGAGTTGAATCCTGTGCCCTGCAACGTCGTGATGGCGGGGAACTGGCCGCTGCGGTCGTTCCATCTGATATATAGTTTCCCCTCATCACGCCAAGGGTCGGTTTGCATGTTCGTGAATTCATCCTTCTCAAGGATGGCCAAGTCCGGAAAACCGTCGGAATTGAAGTCCCCGGCCACCAGGCTCATGACTTGGCTGCCCGGATTGAAACTGCGGGGTTTTTCCCAGTCGATCCGGTATCCCAACAAAAATCCGCCACCGCCATTGTTGAGAAAGACCTGCAGCGTGTAAACATCGTCATGACCGTTCCACCGGTTGATCCGCGCGATGTCCATGTCGCCGTCCATATCCACATCGCACGGAACTCCGGTCAGGGGCACGACCGTCGAACTGGGGGAAACCGACAGGGCGAGCCCCGGCAAGGTGACCAGCCCACCCTCCGGAAAACGTGTTATGGTGGTGCCGCCCGCATACCACTGGCGCGATCCGTTGCCCATGAAATCGACCGCCACCGGAGGCTCACTGAAAAGCAGGTCGCCAATGATTCCGGTGGGAGTCACGGTGGCCGCATTGAATCCGGCGGGCAGGGTTCTGGCTGCATAAGGCAGCGCGAAAGCGGATGGCACGGCGGCCAGCAGGGTCAGGACAAATCTGGTTTTCATGATGGATGAGGCGTTGGCGGAGTTGGAGGATTAAATTGCTATTCCTTGGCGGACCGGGGCTTGGAAGGCCGGAAGGGGAATGCGGGACATGCTTCCCATGTTTCCGGAAAACCGGGTATCGGACCTCGGCAGGACATGGGACGGATTTTTCAGCACGCCGGAATCCGGCGGAAGTCGGAGGGCTCCCCCGCCTCTCCCTCAACCCGGATCCGGATCCGCCGGAATCGGTGAGGGGACCGCTTTTCATGCCCATTGGAAAAGCCGCATCCGACCAAAGTCGGAGTCGCGCGCGCGCAAAAGAGGTGGCGCGGTCAGGGCCGCGGACCTTTACTGGCAGGATGCTTTTGCCCGCCCCGCTTTTTCATGGCACGTCCTGTCCTGGCCGGTGGGCGGTCATGGGTTTCATCGCCCTGGCGCTGAATTGTTATCCATGCGCCGCGCAGGACGCCGCGGCCACCCCGCCCGACCCGGTCCCGCTTCATTCCATCCAGGAGGCCAACCGCATCCTGGTCGACCCGGCGCGGACCTCGCCGGTGACGATGCGGTTCCGCGGCACGGCCATTTTCACCAGCCAGGCCGGGGACTTTTGTTTACAGGACGGGGATGCCGGCGTGATGATAGAACCGCCTGATCCCCAACTGCGTCCGGCCCTGGGCGACATCGTGGAGGTGGAGGCCCCTATCGCATTCCATGCGGCGGATCCTTTGGATCCCGGCTTTTTTCTGAAAACCACCCGCGCGGCCATCGTGGGACATGGCCCCCTGCCGGAACCCGTGCGGACGAATCTCCCCGCCGCGCTCAACGGGGCCACGGCCGGCCGCTGGGTGGAGGTGGAGGGCGTGATCATGCAGTCGGCTTTGCAAAATGGCGTGGTGAGACTGCACCTGACGGATACGGCGGGCTGGGCGGTGGTGAATGTGCACGACTGGCGGCCCGGGGTTTCCCTGACAGAAGGCTGGGGCGCGCGGTTGCGGATCCGTTGCGCGAATGTGGGGCGCGGCCACACCGCGCTGCGGGTTTCCTCGACGGATCAGATCACGGTGATCAAGCCGGGCACCCCGTCGCTTTTCGCCGCGCCGGAAGCGGACCCCGCCGCCCTGCGCCAAGGCAAGGCCATCGCCGACCGCCTGCGTCTCACGGCCACGGTGCTGGCGCGGCGGGACGGGTTTTTCTACCTCCGCAGCAAGCAGGGCACGCCTTTCCGCGCCAACCTATTGCAGCCCTTCAACAGCCCTATCGGAAATGGACACCCCTTGGAATTGATCCCGCCAGACGCTCCGGAATCGTGGGCTCCGGGCGACCTTGTGGAGCTGGTGGGATCGCCCCTGGAGACGACGCCTTTTCTGCAGTTCAGTTTCTCCTCCTTCCGGCCGGTCTCCGCGGGCAAATTGCCGCCGCCCGCCAGTGCGGAGGGCCGCAACCCGGCGGCGCTGGCCTGTGATCTGGTGACCATCCGGGGCCGGTTGTTATGGGGGGAAAAAATCTCCGGCGCGGCGGGAGCGGGGGATACCCTGGCCCTGGACTGCGATGGCACGGTGATCCACGCCGAGGTCCCGGCCAACGCGGCAACCTCCGGAGGAGAAAGCGGCGCCAGCTTTCAAAAAGACGATCAACTCGCCGTGACGGGCGTGCTTTTCCCGGCGGAATACGGACGTCCCCTGACCCTTCTGGCCACGGCCCCGCCCGGCCGCAGTCCCGTCCTGACCATCGCCTCCGCGAGGCGCGGCCTCTCGCCCATGGCATGGCGCTGGATCATGGGATTGGGCGCAGGCCTGGCCCTGGCCCTGGGCGGGGCCTGGTGGCTGCAACGCAAAGTCCGGCAACGCACCGCCGCCCTGGGGGTGGCCAATGCAACGCTGCGCGACGAGGTTCTTGTCAGGGAAAAAGCCCAGGCGGACCTGGCCCGCGCCCTGGAGCAGGAACGGGAGTTGGGCGAGCTGAAAAACCGCTTCGTCACCATGGTCAGCCACGAATTCCGCACGCCGCTGGGCATCACCATGAGCGCGGTGGAACTGCTGCGCCACCACCACGACCGGCTGGACGCGGCACAGCGCACCGAGCTTTTCGACGATATCCACCGCGCCACCTGCGGCATGGGCGGACTCATGGAACAAGTGCTGGTGCTGGGCCGCGTGGAGGCCGGCACGGTGGGCTGCCGCCGCTCGCCCTGCCACCTGGACGGACTCGCGCAAAAACTCATCGACGAGTCGCTCTCCGCCATGCACCGCCGCTGTCCTATCCATTGGCATCCCGGGGGCGACCTCTCCGGCGCCATGGCCGATGAAGCGCTGCTGCGGCATATTTTCTCCAATCTCCTATCCAATGCCGCGAAATATTCCCCCGAGGGCGCCCCGGTGCATTTTGACTGCCGCCGCGAGGGCCGGGACGCGGTCTTCACCGTCCGCGACCAAGGCTGCGGCATCCCGGAAGCCGACCGCCCGCGACTCTTCGAAGCCTTCCACCGCGGCACGAATGTCGGCGACATCTCCGGCACCGGACTCGGCCTCGTCATCGTCAAACGCTGCGTCGACCTGCACGGCGGCCAGGTGGAACTCACCACAGAACTCAACCAAGGCACCACCTTCACCATCCGGCTGCCGCTCTGGGCGGAGTAAAAATGCACGCCCAGAGTAGTCCGCTCAGAGTAGTCCGCTCAGTCCTCTGAGCGGTTCTCAAAGCACCGGCTCTCTCCAAAGCACCGGCTCTCTCCAAAGCACCGGCGAAAACCATATAGCTGGAAAACCATAAAGCTGCTGCCGCTCAGAGGACTGAGCGGACTACTCTGAGCGGACTACTCTGAGCCGACTACTCTCCGCAGACCACCCAATTAAATGCAGCCAAAATTAAACCTTGTGATTTATTGATAATTCCATAGATTGTGGTAATTTTGAACATACCGCATTAAACAATATAATTTAGATCGCTTTACAAATCATCTAAGCCTTCCCGCCTAACTCCGCGAATCCGACTTTCCGCATCCACCTTCCAGCCGCTCCCCTGCCCTTCCCGCTCCCGACCCCGCCCATGCTTCCTGATTTCAACGTTCTACTGGTGGATTCCCTGCCCATCGTCCGGGATGCCCTGCTGCCCTTGGCCGGGATGCCCGGGCCTTTGGCCAAACTGGAAATGTGTCAGGATCTCCACCTGGCCGTCGCGGCGGCGGCGCGGGAACCCCTGGCGGACCGTCCGGCTTTGGCGGTGGTGCCTTTGGCCGTGTGGCAAAATCAGGATCCTTCCGTGATTTGCGGAGCCCTGTTGGCGGCGGCTCCGGACATGCCCGTGATTTTGGCCGCCCCGGTCCTGCCGGACGCGTGGCGGGAATGGGTGGCGGCGCATCCCGCGGCTCCGCGGTTGGTCGCCATGGCCCTGCCGCTGGACCTGACGGCACTGCGGATGCTGGGAACCATGGTGGCGCAATCCCGTCGGGTGGAGGAGGAATCCCGCCCCGGTTTGCTGCCCCTGGCGGAGGCGTCCGGCAGCCTGGAGGCGCGGACGAACGAACTCCGGCACAGCGAGGAACGGTTCGCGGCGGCCTTCCGGGCGGCACCGTATCCGCAGGCCATTTTGAATTTCGCGACGGGTCAGTTTGTGGAAGCCAACGCGGCATTCTGCAACCTGACGGGATTTTCCCAACCGGAGCTGCTGGAGCATTCCATGCCCGCGCTGCAAGCCACGGGTTTGTTGGAGGTCCTCCGCGGTCCGCATCCCCTGGCGGATTGCCGGACCACCTGCCGCAGCCGCACCGGGGACCTCCGGCACCTGATGCTTTCCACGCAGCCGACGGCGCTGGGCGGGGAGCCGCATCTGATGTTGCTGGCCCTGGATATAACAGAACGTGTCCTGCTGGAGGAGCAGCTGCGCCAGGCCCAGAAAATGGAGGCCATGGGGCAGTTGGCGGCGGGCGTGGCCCACGATTTCAATAACATCCTGACCATTATCCAGGGGCATCTCAGCCTGCAGCTGGCCACCGGCGATTTTGACGATTCCACCCGCGGCGCGCTCAAGGAAACGCTGGTCGCCTCCGAGCATGCCGCCACCCTGACACGTCAGTTGCTGGCCCTCAGCCGATGCCAGCTTTTCGACTCCGTGCCGCTGGATTTGAATGCGGTCATTCAACGCATGAGCGCCATTCTGCAGCGCCTCATCGGCGAGCACATCCACGTGGAATGGAAATGTGAGAGCGGCCTGCCGATGATCATGGGCGACGTCCCGGGGATCGAGCAGGTGGTCATGAATCTGGTCCTGCAGGCCCGCGACGCCATGCCGCGCGGCGGGCGGCTGAGGATCGCGACAGGACTGAATAACATCTCGGCCTCGCAGGCCGCGCAGAACCCGGAGGCGCGGGAGGGGAAATTTGTCAGGTTCAGCATCGTGGATACCGGTCACGGCATGGATCAACGCACGGTCGAGCGATTGCTCGGAGCTTTCGCGGAGAGCAAGTCGACGGCCCAGGAAACGGGCTCGGCGCTGGCGGCGGTTTACAGCATTGTGAAACAGCACGGCGGCTGGATCGAGCTCTTCAGCGACCCCGGCCAGGGCACCGCGTTTTTTGTCTATCTGCCGGTGACCACGCAGTCGCCCACGGCCCGCGACGGGTTGTCGGGCAAGCCGGCGAAAACCGGCCTGACGGTGTTATTGGTGGAGGACGAGCCGGCGGTGCGCACCATCCTGCGCCAACTTCTGATCCACTGCGGATGCACCGTCCTGGAGGCTCAGGACGCGCCTTCCGCCCTGACGCTGTGGGAGACGGAGAAAGCCCGCATCCATCTTTTGATAACGGATATCGTCATGCCCGGCGGGATGACCGGTCACGAGCTGGCCGCGCGCCTGACCGATGAGCGGCCGGACCTGAAAGTCATCTACAGCAGCGGCTACAGCGCCAGCCTTTTCCAGGAAGGCCAGGACCTGGTGCCAGGCCGGAATTTCCTGCCAAAACCCTACGATGCCTCCAGCGTGGTCACCCTCATCCGCCGCGTGGCCGCGGAGCGCGAGGAAATGCTGAGCGCCTGACGGTTAGGAAAGGAAGGCCATTTCCCGTCAGCCATCATCCGCGCGCCAACCGGCACGTTTCACCCGCTACGTTTCACCCGCTACGTTTCACCCGCTACGTTCCACCAGGCATGTTTCGCCAGCGACCCGCGGCCCGCGAAAAAGCGCCACTCCACGCCGCACCGGAAGGCCCTGGAGCATTTTAAATAATGACGTAGCCAGCGTCCGACCCCGGAGGGGTTAAATCTTTATAGCCATAGTCACCCGTCAGATTTTAGCTCCGGAGGAGCGACATCTGGCTTCATCGGCAAAGAATATGACGCTCCTCCGGAGCTCGACCATTTTTCGCATGTCGGTGGCTATAAAGATTCCGGCCCTCCGGGCCTAATTTTGCGGAGGCCTGGCGGCTACGGCATTATTTAAACGGCTCCAGACGCGGAAGCCATGGCTTTTTTATAGCAAAACCCTCTCACAAAAACTCCAGCAGGGCCACCATCTCCGCCCGGATTTCCGCCGGATCCGTGGAGGCGATGGTCTGGCCGACCTCCGCCATCAGCACTTCCCGGAATCGATTGCGCAAACGGCACAACGCCACCCGCAACGCGCCGTGGGTCATGCCCAGTTGCCCTGCCAATTCCGCCGCATGCAGTCCGGCATCATCCGCCTCCAGCAGCCGGCTTTGCAGGGCGTCGAAAAGGGGCCCCAACTGCCGGCGGCCGTATTCCCGCGCAGTCGTCTCCATCGCCTTCTCCACCAAATGCATCGCCCAGCGGCGTTGGAACAGCCGGTCAGGACTGAGATGGTCCACGGCCTCCCGATGGTAGTGCCCCTCCGCATCCGTCAGGCTGAGGGTGGCGACCCCATTCCCCCGCTTGTCCGCCATGGAGGAGCGGTGGGCGTCCCGCAGGAAATTGATCAGGCACGTGAAGAGGTAATTCCGGAGCCGCCCTTTGGCGGGATCCGCCTTGGCGAACCAGTTCCGGCGGATGATCCGGCAAAAAAAATCCTGCGTCAGATCCTGCGCATCCTGTTCCGACTTTCCCTGCCTTCGTATATAGGCATAGACCGGAGGCCAGTAATCCTGACAAATCTTCTGCATCGCCTCCCGCATCGCCGCCTCGTCCCCATGGCCGGCACGCCAGACCATGCTCCATCGCGTGGGGGAGCCGGAAAGCGGCGGCGTGTCATCTGTAGGGCTGAAGGGTGGCACGATGAAAATTTCCAAAAAAAAACGCCTGACTCCTCCCCACCGGATCCCGCGAACCTTCACAATTTAATCTCCAGCCTTTCAAAACGCCAGCAGTGAAATGAAAACAACCCGCTGAATTACAACACGCGAGGGCTCAAATCCATAATTTCCGTAAAAATTACTGGCCAGCGCGCCAGTCTTCATTATATTCCGGAGGACTTAAATAAAATACCATGTTCACCGCTGCCCGCTCCTCCGTCCCGCTTCTGTTCATGGCCGCTGCTTTGGCGGCCCCGCTGGCCGCGCGCGCGGATTTGGTGACGGATTCCACGATGTCACTCCGCCAGGCCATCCGCGACGCCAACACCAGCGCCCCGGCCGCCTCCCGCGACTTCGCCATTCTGACCACTGCCATCTTCGACGCGGTGAACGGCGTGACGCCCAAGTATGAATCCTACCGCGTCGCCCCCGCCGCCACCGCGGGCAGTTCCGCGGAAGCCGCCGCCGCCAGCGCGGCCCACGCCGTCCTCACCGCCCTCTACCCCGCCCAGGCCGCCACCTTCGATGCCAACTACAGCGCCCAGCTCGGTGCCCTGCCCTCCGGAACCAGCCGGGACAACGGCGCCGCATGGGGCGCGCTCGTCGCCAATAACATTCTCAACTGGCGCGCCAACGACAACGCCAACCAACTCGCCAACTATGTCGCCGGCACCCAGCCCGGTGACTGGCGCCCCACCTCCCCCACCTTCGGCGCCCCGGAATCCGCCCAATGGCCCACCGTCACCCCCTGGATCATGGCCAGCGGCAGCCAATTCCGCCCCGCCGGCGGCCCACCCGCCCTGACCTCCAACACTTACGCCGCGGACTATAACGAAGCTTTCCAACTCGGCTCCAGCACCAGCGCCATCCGCACGGAGGACCAGACCACCAGCGCCATTTTCTGGTCCTACGCCCCCGGTTCCCAAACCGCCGTCGGCCACTGGAACAGCATCGCCCAGGCAGCCATCGCCGGAAAAGGCTTCAGCCTCGTGGAATCCGCCAGACTTTTCGCCGCCCTGAACACCGCCATCGCCGACGCCGCCATCGTCGCCAGCGACGCCGCCTACACCTATGAATTCTGGCGTCCCATCGCCGCCATCCGCGAAGGCGCCACGGACGGAAACGCCAGCACCTCCCCGCTCATCAACTGGGATCCGCTCGTCACCACCCCCCTCAGCCCGGAATACATCTCCGCCAACGCCACCATGGCCGGCAGTGCCGCTGGAGTCCTCAATTACCTGCTGGGCACCGAATCCGGAGTCTCCGCCACCTCCGACAGCATCCCCACCACCTCCATTTTCTTCGACTCCTTCGACACCGCCGCCATCGACGCCAGCCTCGCCGGCATCTACGGCGGCATCCAGTTCCGCAGCTCCGCCATCGTCGGCCTGACCACCGGTCAAACCCTTGGAAGCCAAGTGGTGATGAACCACTTCCAGGAAGCCAAGATCCCGGAGCCCTCCTCCTCAGTCCTGGCATTGCTCGCGCTCGCCTGGAGCGCCCGCCGCAAACGATAGGACAGATCAGGCAGATCAGACGGATAGGCCAGATAGGTCCCACCGCCAGAGTGCCAGCCCTCCCACGCCTGCACGCCGATTCCAAAATCCCCGCCATTTTCCAATTGAAGATTCCGCGAGGGTTCCGCTTGCCCCTGATCCGGAGCGCCGTTTACTCCGCTGGTGGAATCACACGAAATCCTGAGAGACGCCTTCGAAAAGACCAGCCCCAAAGAGATCGCCAGCGAGCTGGGCATCTCTTTGTCACTGGTTTACAAATGGTCCCAACCCCCCGAGGAGGAAGGCCAGGGCAGCGGCAGCAAAAATCCGCTGGACCGCACCACCGAACTCATCCGGCTCACGCGGGACATCCGCATCATCCAATGGCTCTGCCAGCAATCCGGCGGATTTTTTGTCCGGAATCCCAAGCCCACGGATGAACGGCACCGCGATGTCGGGCCCGCCACCAACACGATCATCCAACAGTTCGCCGACCTCCTGGAATCCATCACCACCGCCGCCAGCGACCGCGCGATCACCCCGGAGGAGGCGGAACGCATCCGCCTGCGCTGGGATGACCTCAAAACCACCACCGAGGGATTTGTCAGGGCCTGCGAACAGGGGAATTTCGATCAATTGGCGAATAAACGTTAGACCGGCCAAGCGCCGCAGCACGGCAAGCCAGTCCGGCTTTGGAAAACCGTCATCCCGAACCGCCCGCTTGGATGGAGGTCCGCGCCTGGCAGGGTGCTCCGGCGCGGATGACGATGGGCCTTGCCTTGTGAGGTTTCCCTGGACAGACTGTCGCACATGGATGCCACGGTTCTGATTGTTGATGACGAGAAAAACACCCGGGAGGGCCTGCGCCTGTCCTTGGAGGACGACTTCGACGTATACATCGCCGCGGATCGCGCTGAGGCGATGGAAGTTCTTAAGAACGAACGCGTTGACGTCATGCTCACCGACCTCCGTCTCGGCGCGGACGATGGCATGGAACTCATCGAGAGCGCCCTCGCCATGTCCCATCCGCCTGTCGTCATCATGATGACCGCCTATGGCAGCGTGGATACTGCCGTGGAAGCCATGAAGCGCGGCGCGTGGCACTTTGTCACCAAACCGCTGAATCTGGAGGCGCTGGACCTCCTCATCAAACGCGCCATCCGCAGCCGGAACCTGGAGCAGGAAAACACCTCCCTGAAACGTCAGGTCGAGGACCGCTTTGCCCTTGATAGGATTCTCGGAAAATCCGTCGCCATGCAGCGGGTTTTTGAAACCATCACCCAGGTCGCCCCCACGCGCGCCACGGTCCTCATTGAAGGTGAAAGCGGCACGGGCAAGGAACTCGTCGCCCATGCCCTGCACAACCTGAGCGGCCGGCCGAAGGCGAAATTGGTTATTGTCCACTGCGCGGCGCTCAGCCCGCAATTGTTGGAAAGCGAACTCTTCGGCCACGAAAAAGGGTCCTTCACGGGCGCGATGGAACGCCGCATCGGCCGCTTCGAACAAGCGAATGGCGGGACGCTTTTTCTGGACGAACTGGGCGAAATCGACTCCGCCATCCAGGTGAAACTGCTGCGCGCCCTCGGCGAACGCACCATCGAGCGCGTCGGCGGCAACTCCACCATCAAAGTCGATGTCAGGGTCATCGCCGCCACTAACAAAGACCTGGCAGGCATGGTCGCCGACGGCAAATTCCGCGAGGACCTGTATTTCCGGCTCAATGTGGTCAGCATCCACATGCCCCCGCTGCGCCAACGGAAGGATGACATCCCCGTCCTGGCCAATTCGTTTTTGAAGGAACTCGCCAGGGAGAATAACAAACCCATGCGCGAAATCGGCCCCGAAACCATGCAGGCCCTGGCCGATTACGACTGGCCGGGAAATGTCAGGGAACTGCGCACCGCCATCGAGCATGGAGTCGTCATGGGCACCGGCGCGCGCATGCTCGTGCGCCACCTCCCGGCCACCCTCCGCGGCGAGGTCCCCGCCCCCACCATGCACCGCCCGGGCCGACCCGCCCTGCCCGGCGATCTCCCGTTTTCCACCCAGTCCCATTCCGGCGCTTTGCCGCTGCCCGCCGACCTATCCATCGAGAAAATGGAAATCCGCTTCATCCTGGAAGCCCTGCAGCGCACCCGCCAAAACCGCAGCGAGGCCGCCAAACTCCTCGACATTTCCCGCCGCACCCTGCAGCGGAAACTCAAGGAACTGAAACTCGCGGACGACACCGACGATTCCTGACATTCTTTTCCGCGTCGGCATTTCTGGCCGCTCCGCCACCAGGATGACCACGCGGATGGCCCGCGCCCATTTTTGAATCGGCCGCACGCTTTTGTCAGGCCGCTATTGGAAAGCATGGGAAAAACAAGTCCCCGCGGGACGGACCGCACACGCATTCTGCGACGCCCCTTGGCCGCAGGTCCAGGCAGATTGCAAGAAATTTCATGCCTCCGTCATCAACGCTAAGTTTACAACTCGTTGAAATTCATCGTGTTACAAAAACAAATCAATCGCGGCACCGGTCCTGCATTATTAAAACCCGACTCCGGTGAATCCCAACCCAAACCCAGCACCTTCAAACTCCCTCCACCGGAACCCTAAAAACCAACCTCACCACACCCCCTTGCCTACCATGAAATTCCTCCTTCTCATCGCCGCCGCCGTTCCTGTTATCACTTTCACCAGCTGCAGTTCCACCACCGTCGTGAAACCCGAACCCACCACGGTCAGCGAGACCACCCGCCGCACTTCCACAAGCTCCTCCACTTACGGTGCGATGCCAGCCGCTTCGATGACCACGGAAACCCGTTCCGTGACCGCCCAGTAAGGGCCCCGGGACCGCGCCCGCCCCGCAAACCCCTCCCCCCACGGGAAAGGCGCGGTCCCCAAAAATTTGCCATCCGGTGCCCCTCCGCCCGGATCGCTTTAAGGCAAAGCGAATCCCTCCCCCCAGGATTCGCTTTGCCTCATTTTTTGCCCGCTATCCAGCAAATCCATCGGCCACATCCAGGGCCATGGACCGCGTCCAAAGCCAGCGGCTGCGGTCAATGCCATCGGCTGCGTCAAATCCGCAGGCTCCACCTGGCGGTCACGGTTTTTGTCAGCCGGCCAGCAGATTTCCGGCCGCCACCATTGCTGCTTTGCGACGGTGCGCGGTCCGCAGAGCGGCGATCGCCCACAAGGTGTAAAGTCCCCAGATCACCTGCCAAAACCAAAACGCCTTGGGCATCGACCGCTCGATCACGACGGGCAAATCCACACCCTGCACCAACGTGACCGCCGCATAGGCAGGCGCTGACAAAGGAGAAATACCCGCCACCCAGATCGCCGCCGTGCGGGACAGCGGACCGATGGGCATCAGGATGCCTCCGACCATCAGCGGCAGAATTGCCAGGAAAATGGACATCAGGAAATACCGCCGCGAGCCCCAACCCTCCACCACCGCCTGCCGGCACAATCCGCCGCCCAGCATGACCAGGGCAAACGCGCCCCATGCGTAGGGCTTCAAGGAGTAGCCCGCAAACCAATGCGAGGAGATCAGAGCCTGGGAAAAAATTCCCCAGCCCACCGTGCCGGCGATCGCCATCAATAACACAAAAATAATGGACGACGCCTCATCCGAAAACCGCGGCACCCGTGTCCAACCCAGCTTCCTCACCCGCTGCAGGCCACGGATCTGATTTTCATGCGTGGGCGTGATGATGCCCGTGAGCACGGAAAGCAATAACACATTCACCAGCCCATACACCCCGATCATCGCCACCGCCTCCCACGCCTCCGGCGCCCAATCGCCACCCACCCGCGACATCATGCCCCGGAACTGCCGGGTGGGAAATAACAATCCGGGCTCGATCAATGGCAACGCATTGCCCAACAATTGCAGCTGCATCCAGACAAACAACCCCAGCGCCCAGGCCTTGCCCATCAGATGCGATTCCGACCGGCGCCACCGTCTCCACACCATCACAAAAAACGTCAGGATAAGGATACCCTGCGAGAACAGGGTGAACGTCACTTCCGAAAAATGCAGCCCGAAAAACCGCACATCCGGCTGCAGTGACCGGGCAAATCTCATCATTCCACCCGCCTCGCGCGGGAGAAAATCCATCATGTTCTCATCCACCACCGGCCACAGCGTCAGATACTTGAAATACACCAGCCCGAACTTCGCTGCCTGGGGAATGACGGTGTATAGCAAAAAGATCACCCCGATGGAAACAAGGAAAGCCCAGCGCCGGTTTTTCAAAACCGTGCCCGCCACCAGACCTGTCAGGTGGTATAATAAAGCCGAGGAAAGGAACGCGCCATAAATGGACATCCACGTCACGGCCGGCACCTCGCCTTTCCACAGCGCCCAGGCCGTGAATGGCAGGGTGGCGGCAAACATGCACCATTCCCGAACCGGCAACCCGAACAAATAGCCTATCACCTTGTTCGCCGGCGTGAGCGGAGCCAGTCTTTGATAGTCCAGCGTCCCCTCATCCGCGTCCGCCGTGATGCCCGCCGCCACCTGGCCGGTGCCCAGGAAAAACAAAATGATCGCCTGCAAAACCAACAGCGGAACCAGCACCAGGCGCTCGGCATCCACAGTCACCATGCCGCCTTGGTATCTCGACGTGGTGCGGAACATGAAAAACATGAAACCCGCGATCATCACCGTCAGCAGCAAAGCCGTCCCCAACGCCTGGGGCCGCAGACGCGACCTGGCATAACGACGGAAAATCGGATTCGGCCACCACATTTTGAAAATCGGCAAAGTCCCGGAAGGAGGGTCGGCATTCATGGCACAGGCAGGGGGGGCGGCAAAACATAGGAAGCGCCGGACTCGGCCACCTCCACGAGGATTTCCTCAAAAGTAGATTTCTGCTCCTCCAGCACGTGGATCAGGAACTCCTCCCTGACCAATCCCGTCACCAGCCCCGCCTGTTCATGGGCAGTCCCTCCAAACCGGAAATTGATTTTCCCACCCACCAGCTCCGCGCCCGCCACATGGGGCTGCCGCCCTAGCCAGGCCACCGCCTCGGCCGCGCGCTCCAGCACCCCCAAGGTCAGGGTGCGCTCCGCCCGGCCCATTATTTTCCTGACTTCATCCACCGTTCCGGACGCCAACAATTTCCCCCGGTTCATCACGCACAGGGAAGTGCACATCTCGGCCAGCTCGCTCAGAATATGGGAACTGACCAATACGGTGGTGCCCTCCGCCGCCAGGGTGCGCAGCGCCAGCCGCAGTTGCCGGCGCGACAATGGGTCCATCCCGCTCGCGGGCTCGTCGAGAATCATCACCCGCGGCCGGTGCATCAGCGTTTTCGCCAACACCAGACGCTGGGTCTGGCCCCGCGACAACGTCTTGCAATAAACCGACCGCTTTTCCGTCAGGCTCACCAACTCCAGGCACTCGTCCGCCCGCGCCCGACGCTCCGCCGCATTCCCCAGCCGATGCGCCTCCGCGAACAGATCCAAAAATTCCCACACCTTCAAATCCGATGGCACCGGCGCCAGATCGGGCATGTATCCCATCACCCGCCGCGCCGCCTCCGGGTCCTCGAAGATATCGATCCCCGCCAATTTCACCGCCCCGTAAGTCGGCTCCATCAGGGTCGCCAACACTTTGAAAGTGCTCGTTTTCCCCGCGCCATTCGGCCCCACGATCCCAAAAATCTCCCCCGGCGGCACCGATAAGGTCAAATCATCCACCGCCACGAAATTCCCGTAATCGACCCGCAGGTCCTGGATATCGATGGAAGGGGAAAGCGTAGCATTCATAGGCAGCCAAAAACCGCAGGACGCCCAGACCAGAGCACAAATCCCCGCGGACACAAAACAAATCCCACACCGCTCCCTTCCCGCATAACCGCTATCCAGCGTCCTGTGTTTCGACACTTCGGGCGAGGTTCTGACAACGCTTAGTCAAAATCGTGGTCGGTCCACGAAACCCGGATCCGTGGGAATTTTATAAAAAATTCCGCGTCCAAACACCAATGACCAACACTCCCGCCGTTGCCACTGCGAGCCGGCATGGACCATT
>JAQGPD010000067.1 GCA_028293305.1 Verrucomicrobiales bacterium
TCGAAGCCTACTACAACACCCGCCGCCGCCATTCCTCCCTCGCCTACCAAACCCCCGCACAGTTCGAAGCCCGAAATCAATCGCTTAACTAGCTAATAAAATTGGTCCAAAATAACGTTGCATCTCAGGCGGCGTTGTCCGCAGCGGGAGCCAATTTTTTTGCCTGGGGGGTAGGTCTGTAAAGACTTGGAGTTCCTGGGATTTCCGGCGCTGGGAGGGAAAATTCCGTTCAAGGAATGGCGGATTGCGGCACATCCTGCTGGTCAATCGGTGTCAAACCTGCTTCAAAAGTCGCATGGACCGTCGCCATTTCCTCACTGCCTCCGCCACTGCTCTCGCCACTTTGCCCCGCATCGGGGCTCAGACTCCCCCTTCCACCCCGGCCGCCGCGCCTGCTGTCGCTGCGGCGCCGGCTCCAAAAATCCGGCATCGGATCGGGGTCAGCACCTATTCTTTTTGGGGGTTCGAGCGGAAGGAATGGCAGCCGATTGAAAAATGTCTGGAAGCGGCGGCGGACCTTGGATTCGATGGCGTGGAAATCCTTCAGCGCCAATGGGAGGACAAGTCCCCCGCGACTTTGCTGAAAGCGAAACGCCGCGCCTTCACGCTGGGCCTGGACTTGATGGGCTATTCCACGCACCAGGGTTTTGTTTCCCCGGATGAAGCGAAGCGGCAAAAAAATATCGACGAAACTATCGGTTATCTGGAGGAGGCCTATCAACTCGGTATTCCCACCATCCGTGTAAACTCCGGAACGTGGGGAACCAGGAAGGATTTTGATGATCTCATGGCCCATCGCGGGGCGGAGGAGCCTCTGCCTGGCTACACAATCGAGGATGCGTTCCGGTGGGTCACGGACGCGTATGCCAAGCTGATCCCCGAAGCTGAAAAGCGGGGAATCGTGATGGGACTGGAGAATCACTGGGGCCTGGGCCGGACGCCGGAAGGGGTGTTGAAAGTGGTCAACGCGTTGAACTCCCCGTGGTTGCAGGTCACTTTGGATACAGGAAATTTCCTTGAGGATCCTTACGACCGCCTGGCGCAGTTGGCGGCCCAGACGGTGCTGCTGCAAACCAAGACCTACATGGGCGGAGGCGTCTGGTATACTCTGGACTTGGATTATGCGCGCATCGCCCGGATCATGGACCAAGCCGGCTACCGCGGTTATATTTCGTTGGAATTCGAGGGCAAGGGTCCGGCTTTGGAAAGTATTGCGGAAAGTCTCGCTCTCCTAAAGACACACTTTAAATCTTGACGATAATACATATTCCTACGCAGAACGATATCAATCCGACGCTTCCATAAGTAATCTCTTGAACATTAACCGATGGTTACCATTTTGTTCTGATCGGCCCTTGCATTTTGCATGACGATCGTGCAAAATATGGTGGTTATAGTAATTACAGTATGTCTAAACGCTATTCTCTGCTTGGTCCCCTGCTAGTCTTGGCGGGAAGCGTATTTTCACCCATGGCCACTGCCGCGCCGTCCTCCTGGCAACCGGTGGATGGCGTGGTGCCGGCCGGGGATTTTGTGGTGGATACGAGTAGCCGGATGGAGTCGCTGTCTTTCTACAATACGGTTTTCCTGGCATCGGAGGGGGCCGAAAGCCGGATCAACTGGACGGGGGCGTTCGGGAGCTGCTCGCAGGGGAATACCGATATTAATTTCCGCCGGGATATCCGCCGCCGGGTGAACTACTACCGTGCAATATGCGGTTTGCCGACGGTGACCTTCGATGCGGAAGGGGCGTTGAATGACGGGCCTGCCGGGAGCCCGCAGATTGTTCTGGGGACCTCGAAACGCGCCTGTGCGCAGGGCGCGGCCTACATGAACGCTTTTTCCAGGGTGTTCTATCCCAACAGCCCCGTAACGCACGATCCGGCGGCGACGAGCAATATTTGCTGGACCACCCATGCCTGGAACGGATGTTATCATTCCAATCTGACGGTCGGATATTTCGGTCCCAAGGCAATTGATGTCTATATGGCGGACGACAATGCGAATGGCGATGCCTCGGCGGACCTGCATGTCGGCCACCGGCGCTGGATTCTCTTCAGCCGCGCCCGGGACATGAGCAGCGGCGACGTGCCGCAGGGAACTTACGTGAGCGGTCTCACCTCGTATCCGGTTCAAGCGGCGAATGCTTTATATGTCACCGGTTTTGCAAACCCCGTCGAAACGTCCCCGCGGAAATTTGTGACCTGGCCTCCGCAGGGCTATGTCCCGGCCCCGATCAAGCCCATCCGCTGGTCCGTCTCCTTCCCGGACGCGGTGTTTCCCACGACAGCCGCCGCCATCACGCTGAAGGGGCCCAATGGCGCGGTGATTCCAGTGACCGTCCTGTCGGCGAATTATGCCAATCTGGGAGACCCCAGCCTGGTTTTCCAGCCTTCCTCCACGCCATTGGCAGGCACCGCCGACACGACATACACGGTGACCGTCACGGGCATCAGCGGCCCCAACGTCCCATCCAGCATCACCTGGCAAACCACCTTTTTCAATCCTGACATCCTTGGCGTCGACCAGACCATCACCGGCCCCGCCAAACCCGCCCCCAGCGGCGCGGATTATCAATTCACCCCGATTCCCATCGCCTCCGCCTATCAGCTCACCGCGTCCCAGCCCGCCGCGAAAGCGCATTGGATCGAAGCCGCCGATGGTCTGAGTCCGCAGATTCTGCCTGCTTTGACGGGGAATTACTCCCTCATCCAAGGGGCCGGCATCCTTGGCGGCCTCCTTTTCGGGCCCGGCACCGGACTTTATTCCTTCCATCTCAGCTTCCCGTTCGAGGTCACGGAACCGGACTCCCTCCCTCACGATCAATCCTTCAGCCTGGGCAGTGAATTCATCCCCGATCCCGCCAGCACGCTGCGATTTTACGAATACTTCCGCTGGCTCTTCAGTGTGAACCGCCTCAGCGCGGAACTTTCCGCGGACGGTGGAGTCTCATGGACAGAGATTTATGGCCGGAATGGCAACAGCGTCTACAGCGTCGGAGGGAAATACTTCAGTTCCTCCTGGGACCAGCAGTGGTTTTTACGCACCATCTCCCTCGCTCCCTGGGCTGGGAAACCCGTCCGCCTCCGCTTCATCCTCCGTCATGGCGGCGTCCCCTTCGAAGGCCCGGACCTGAATCACGGCTGTTATATCGACGAAATCACCCTCAGCAACGTGAACAAAGTCATCCCGGGGAATGCCATCACCAGCTTCTTCCCCAACCTCCGGTTTGACAGCCAACTGGTCGGTGCCCCGCCTGTGCCGGGATCCCCCTACCTCCTCCGCGTCCGCAGCCAGATCGGCACCAAGCTCATGGGTTTTTCCTCCCCGCTCACCGTCACGCCGCGGCCCCCGACCGGATTTGAATCCAACTTCCCGGCCCTCGCCGCCGCCCCGCTCGCCGACTCGGATCACGACGGTGTCTCGAACCTCGTGGAATACGCCTTCGGCATGGACCCCTCCAAACCCGTCGCCTCCCAAGGCCTCCCCCAGGCCGCCACCATCCCCGGCGCCCTCTCCATCGCCTTCACCGTGCCGCCCTACATTTCCGACATGGAATATGGCGCCGAGTGCACCACGGATATGAAAAACTGGCAGCCCGTCACCAACCAGGGCAACGCCTCCCAGCGGACCTATAACATCCCGGTGGTCCCCGGACAGAAATGCTTCATGCGCCTGAAGGTGAACCAGGTTATCCCGCCCTGATGCGGCGGATTTCCATCTCCGGCCACAGCGCATCCTCCTGTTCCCCCGGCCTTGACGCTGCCCACCCGCGCGTCCATAACTAGGCCCTCGCCATGCCCAGCAAAAAGACTCCCGCCGCCCCCGTCACCTCCCCAGACCGTCAATTTTCCGGAATCCTCGTCGATGGGCCGGAACGTGCCGCCAGCCGCGCCATGCTCCACGCCGTCGGTTTCAAACCCGGTGATTTCAAGAAAAACCAGATCGGGATCGCCTCCACCTGGAGCCAGGTCACCCCGTGCAACATGCACATCGACAAGCTCGCCCTGGAATCCGCCAAAGGAGTCGAGGCCGCCGGCGGCAAGAGCCTCATTTTCAACACCATCACCATCTCGGACGGCATCAGCATGGGCACCGAGGGCATGAAATACAGCCTCGTCTCCCGCGAAGTCATCGCCGACTCCATCGAGACCGTCGTCGGCTGCGAAGGCTTGGACGGATTTGTCGCCATCGGCGGCTGTGACAAAAACATGCCCGCCTGCGTCATGGCCATGGCCCGGCTGAACCGGCCTTCCGTTTTTGTTTACGGAGGCACCATTCTCCCCGGCTGTCACAAAGGAAAAGACGTGGACGTGGTCAGCGTTTTCGAAGCCGTCGGACAACACGCCGGCGGCCAGATCGACGACGCGGAAC
>JAQGPD010000130.1 GCA_028293305.1 Verrucomicrobiales bacterium
GGGATTTCGTTTCCCGCCGTCCAGAATCCCAGGGAAATCGCATCGCCGCCGGATGGGGTGAATCCGCACAGCCACGCGGTCCAAACTGTTAGTGACGGATAACCCATGCGGTTTCCGTCATCCGGCCCCGTGGCCAGCACCGCACCCGCCTCCGCGCCGATCCACCATTCCGGAGTGACGCCCCACACGACCCCCAGCGCGGGGCTGAGGTCCCATCCGCGGCTGGCCAGCAGCGAGTGCGGTTCCGCCTCGAACATGGCGTTGAGGTAAAACCGTTCCTTGTTATTGCGGACGAGGGCGTATCCCAGTTCCAGCGTGCCGTAGGTGTTATCACGCAAATCAAAACCGCTGGAGGGATCGCCGTATTCGTCCAGGGAAAGGCTGATCCAGGATTGCTTCGACCCATATTCCAACGACCCGCCCAGATGATAGGCACTGGTCCGCGACCGGGAGCCGTCATAGTCGATCGACACCTCACCGGACCAGCCGTTGTCGTGCCCGGGGTGTTTTTGAAAATCGCGGGCGGGGGCGGAAAGCGGGCCGCCAGCGAAAACCGCTGCGACCGCGCCCGCCGCCGCCGCCGCCCTGACCCATGCCTCCGCCGGCGCGCACCCGGAAGGGGTTTGACGGAATGCGCTCCGGAAGGGCATGGGAAATGGTTATTGGGGGCACCTCAATTGCAGCCACAGCCGCCGCCGCCCACGCCGCGCCCGCCGGCGAAGGCCTCGCGGGTGAACCACACGTGCTCGGAAATGCTGTCGGAGAGCGGATCACGGGCAGGCTTCATGAGCGGATCCGCCAGGCGGCCACGTTCCCATGGCTTCACATTGGTGCAGGACACCGAGGAAAAAGCAGTGAGGGCGAACAAAGAAAGGGAGAGGAATTTCATGAAAAGAATCAGTCAGGATCAGGCCTCGTTCACCAGTTGAGTGATGGTGCGGTGCAGCGCATCGGCATCGCCCGCGCGGAATCCGCTGTGCACCAGGCGGACCACGCCTTTGCGGTCGATCAGAAAACTGGTGGGCATGGTCGAGGCATTGGCGGCCGCCACCAACTTTTGGGTGGCATCGCGGACCAATGGGAAGTCGACCGCGTTTTTCTTGAGAAATTTCGCCATGTCCTCCGCCTTCTCATCTACGGAAACCGCCAGCACCGTGAAGTTTTTTCCGGCGAATTCCTTTTGCCAGCCGTTGAGCACCGGGAAGGAGGCTTTGCAGGGCGCGCACCAGGAAGCCCAGAAGTCCAGATAGACCACCTTGCCTTTCAGCGCGGGCAGGGCACCTTCCAACCCGAAGGTGGACAAGTCCGGCAACCTGGTGCCTTGGGAAAAACCGGCGGCACCCGCGCGGGAGAGTCCGGTAGTCAGGAAAAGAGCCAGGGATTGCAGGAGAGTGCGGCGTTTCATAAAAAGGATGGGGATGTAGGTCTGGATTTAAATAGAGGTGAAAAAATGTGATAGAAAAAACAGAAGGGTCTGCCGATGACGATTTTAGCTATCAGCTATGGCTTAAGGGCCGTGCGCAAAGAGTGGTCCCCCAAAAGTGGTCCGCACAGAGTGGTCCGCACAGTCCTCTGTGCGGTTCTCAGCCGCCTCGGCCTTTTCATTTGGCACATCCTCCGCACCATCCGCCGCCTCGTCTTCCCAGCCCGCCGGCAGCACCGCCCGCCGGAATCCCCGGCTTTCACAAAGCCTGCCCCGATGCCAAAGACACCCTTCCACCCCCGGCGTGCGGTCCAACAGAGCGATCGCCTCCAATCCGCCCAGCACCATGGCCGTGGTTGATAGCAGGCCGGCCGTTGTGCAGCGGTTGGCGATGACCGTGCAGGCGCGGGTGCCATGGGCGACCGGCCAGCCCGTCCGGCTATCAATGATGTGTCCGTAGGTTTTTGCCTCAACTTCAAAACGCCGCCGGTAATCCCCGGAGGTGGCCACGGCCCATCCGCCGCGGAGCCGGATGCCGCAGAAAGTTCGGCCAGGGTCCGCCGGATCTTCAAGTCCGATATACCAGGACCCACCCTCCGGCGGCTCGCCCAGGACGGCGATGTCCCCGCCAAGATCCACCATGACCCGCGTGATGCCGCAGGCCTTGGCCAATGTTGTCAGGCAATCCACAGCGAATTCCTTTCCCACGCCGCCCAGATCCAGCTGCATGCCGGACACGCCAAGCCGGATCCTGCCAGGACCGCGCTCGACTTTTTCCCACCCTACCAAAGCCCGGGCGGCTTCCACTTCAGCCCTGACCGGCAGCGCGGGATGAGGCTTCCGCCAATCCCACAACCGGCTAAGGGGCAACGAGGTGGCGTCGAAAATGCCGCGCGTTGAAAAGTGATAGTGATCGCACAGGGCCAACATGGCCTCCAGTTCCGGATCCGTCTCCGTCCACTCCCCGGTGCCGGCTCGGGCATTGATCAGGGAAAGGTGGCTATCCGGCAAATAACGGGACCATCGGGCCTCGAACCTCGCCAGCCAGTGCAGGGCCTTGCGGACGAAAGCTTCCGCATCGGCGACTGTCGGAGCATGAAAAAACAATCCGCACGCGGAGCCCAGCGCCGTGAAGTGCACCTGCTGGAATCCCTCGCCCGCCGCCTCCGGACGCAAGGCCGCGAAACGGGTGTGGAGGGAGGATTCGCTGGCGGTCATGGGAAAGCCTGACGTTGGGTCGCGGGGGACGGGATTTAAAACTGGACGTGGAATCCGGCAGTGAAGGAATGCGCGTCCGGGTAGGCGGACTGGGGCGTGTGACCGTCGGTGCCCCGGGTCAGGTAACGCTCATAACCAAGGTCCAGGGCGAGCCGGTCCGGGATGAGCTGCACGCGCATCTGAAGACCAAGATTGAAGGTTTCCTCGGCGGAGACGCGGTAGTCGGCGGAGTAATATTCAGGATCGCCGGTGAATTCCTCCGCATAATAATCCGCCTCCGACTGGCGGTAATAACGGAAGGACGGACGGACAAGCAGGCGTTTGTTGAAGAAGTATTTATTGAGCGCGACGGACATGGTGTGGCTCAGCATTCCGTGGTCATTGTGGCCAAGGCGATAACTGATATCGGCGCTGGCATTGATGCTCTTCAAATCCTGGGTCAGCTGCACATAGAGCAGCTGCTCCACTTTCCGGTCGGGCCGGTTTTCATGATAGACCTCGTCATTGATGAGGACGCGTTTATAAGGATCGGTCAGGAATCCCTGCTTCAATCCCAGACCGGCATTCACGGTCAGGAGCGTGCCGGGGCCGAGGATTTGGTTCACTCCAACGAGCCAGTCGAAGGTGTCCTTCGTTTCCTCCAAAGGCGAGCCGTTGGCGCCGATGGTGTCGCTGGCGTAGGCGAAGCCGAGGACGAGTTCCGTGTTTTTCGAGTTGAAGGAAATGGTGTCGGAAACGGAGGCCCCGAGTGATAGGTAATCCGATTCATTGCTATAGGAAACACCGGTTTTCAAGGAATGCCGCCCGAGCTGTGTTGTTAGTCCCAGGGTGGCGGCCATGCGTTCATCCTCCAGATCGACGAGTGGCACGTGTTCCCCGTTATAGCTGGGCAGGCCGGTGGGGGAAGCGCCGGAGATGGCGCTGTAGAGGAAGGTGCCGTCCAGCACCATGGTGTCACTGAGGTCCGTGCTGAAGAGCGAGTATTCCGAATCCACCCGCACCCGGCCGTGATCCTCCTGATAGTATTGATAGCGGGTTTCAAGGACATCCTCCGCCAGGGAGGAGGAGACGATGAGGCTGTGAAAAAGGGAGACCTGGAGCAGGGTGCGGAATCCGGCGCGGCCGGAGGTGGAGGCGGGATGCATGTTTGTTGGGTGGCGGACCGGTTTTCAGGCTGCGGACGGAGGATCAGGAGGCCTTGGAGACAGCTTTTTTCTTTTTCTTCTTCTTCTTTTTCTTGGTGGCCATTTCCTGCATGGCGTCATCCGAAGCCTGGGGGCCGCCGCCGGGAAGGGCGCGGGAGTCCGGGCGGTCATTGGCCGTGGGGTCGAGCGCGGCGGAGATGTCAGCGGTCCCGATGCGGGGGCGGACAGCGGCCTGTCCGGAAGGGAGGATGGCAAGTCCAAGAGCGAGAGCCAGTAATGTGGCAGGGGTTGGTTTCATTTGGTGGATTTTCCGGTGAGGGGGAAGAAACCTGTCCCGGCGGCGCGCAGCCGGCGGATGGGTTTATGCTTCAACCAATTACCAGATAAGATATCCATGCACAAAGGTTTGCCCACTTCATGACAAGGTTGTCATATGTGTATAATCCGGTAACCTAACGGTTACATTTCGCGTTTTGGCCTGCCTCCTGCGTGCGGCGCGCCAAGGCCGGAGCCGTCACCCATGGAGGGGCGTGGGCCGGATGCTGGAGGAAGTCAGGGCGCGGAGGCCTTGTCAGGGCGCGGAGGCCTTGTCAGGGCGCGGAGGCTTTGATCTCATTCAGCTGTTCCCAACGGCTGTAGAGCTTTTCAATGGCGAGGCGCTGCGCTTCCATGGCGGTCGCCGTTTCGCTGATTTTGTGGGTGCTGTGGATGTGGAAATCAGGATCGTTCAGCTGCGCTTCCAGAATGGCCAGGTTTTCCTCGGCGGTTAGGATCGTGGCTTCCATGGATTCCAGTTCCCGTTCCTCCTTCCAGGAAAGTTTCCGAGCTTTTTCCTTCGCTGGAGTAGCTGCGGCGGCGGCGGACGCTGCGGCAGCGATTGCGGCGGCGGGGGAATTGGCGCGGCGGGCGGCGGTTAGGCGGTCCTTGTTTTTTTCCAGATAGTAGCTGTAGTTTCCTTCGTTCACATGCACTTGGCCATTGCCTTCAAAAGCGATGATGCGGTCGCAGACGCGGTCAAGGAAATAGCGGTCGTGACTGACAAGAAGCACGACTCCGGGGAAGTCCAAAAGCGCTTCCTCCAGCACGCGGAGGGTCTGGAGATCGAGGTCGTTGGTGGGTTCGTCCAGCACGAGGACATTGCCGCCGCGGCAGAGGATTTTTGCGAGGAGCAGGCGGCTGCGTTCGCCGCCTGACATGACGCTGATTTGTTGGGTGACGCGGTCGTCAGTGAAAAGAAAACGCTTCAGATAGGAGCGGACGTGGAGCTTTTCGCCGCCCCAGGTGATGTAGTCGGTGTTGCCGCCGATTTCCTCCATGGGCGACTTGCTGGTGTCCAATGTCAGGCGCTGTTGGTCGACGTAATTGAAGACGGTTTTTTTGCCAACGGTGACCTTGCCGAGGCGGGGGCCTGCTCGCCCATGAGCATGC
>JAQGPD010000174.1 GCA_028293305.1 Verrucomicrobiales bacterium
CGACGCCGGGAAAAAAATCCAGGGCGCGCGCTGGATCACCCTGCCCCACCGGGTCGAGGGGGTCTCGCCGGAGCTTGCCAATGGCTAAAATTCCAGCACCTTGATCCCCACCGTTCCATCCTTGGCATGCACCTTGTGCATCGGATCCGAAGGGTCGTCCGATACCGGACGGTTCTTCTGGTCCCGCACGCGCTCCGCCGGGGACAGGCCGGAATCCGTCAGCGAACGGCCGCCGGAGGACGGGGTGGACACACTCTCACATTGACAGAAAAGCACCGCGGAAAATCCCAGCATCAGATATGGTTTCATCCTGCTATTCAATCCCCTGCCGCCGCCCACGGCAAGCGCCGTGATGCCTCCCATTAAAAAAAATCCGGATCGCACTCCATCCCTCCAGTGTCATCATTCGTTTCTCGCATGACCCCGCCCACCCCGAAAGTCACCACCACCACCACCACCCTAACCATGAGCACCACCGCCGCCGCCCCGCTGACCGACGCCGCCGACCGCGTCTTCCCTCCCTTCAGCCTGGAGCGCCTCCTCCGCAGCGTTTTCACCCCCACCGAAGGCCGGAAAGTCTGCATCCTGATCGACCTTCCGGACCTGGATTTGATGAAGGATAACGCCTATCTGCAGGACCCCGCCTTCGCCATTCAGGGCCGCGCCCATGAACACTTCTATCAAGGTCTCCACCGCGATGGCGTCATGGAACAACTCGGCATGCACGGCGGGGAAATGTATGCCTATGAAATGACCTATGGCAGCAATCTGGACCTGGCCGATGTGTGCGTGAACAAGGACGGCACCGTCCTCAGCCTGGAAAACGACATCTATCCGGACTACGATATCATATTGTGCATCTCCACCTGGAGCGCCACGGCCCCCCTCACGGCCATGGCCAAAAAATACAACTTCCGCGGAGCCACCCTGCACGGAGTCAACGAAATCATCCTGAACTCCGGCCTCGCCGTGGACTATGACGAGGTCAGCCGCGACGCGGAAAAGCTCCGGCTCGCCCTCACCAAAGCCGATGAGGTGGAGATCGATTTCCAGTTGGAAACCGGGGAGATCCTGACCGCCAAGCTCCTCCTGGAAGGCCAGGAGGCGCAAAAATCCCACGGCCTCTGCCGCGGCACCCAGCCGGACATCGCCAATCTCCCCGCCGGGGAAGTGTATTTTGTCCCCGCCGGCGCGGAGGGCTTTTTCCCCATGAAATACGAGGACGGCACCCTCGGAAAACTCACCGTCACCGGCGGCCGCATCGTGCTGGCGGAACTCATCGAGGGAAATCCGGAGACCATCGCCGCCCACAACGCCAAGCTGGAAAACGATCCCATGACCGGCGTGCTGGGCGAACTCGGATTCGGCACCCAGGTGCTGCCTATCAGTTATGCGGACATTCAGGATGAAAAAGTCCTGGGCACCTGCCACATGGCCACCGGCCGGGACGACCATCTGGGCGGTCACCTGACCCCCGATTTGTTCAAGGAGCACAAGAACGCCACCCACGACGACATCCTCTTCGCCCCTCACAAGACCCCGAATTTCAACATCCTCCAGGTCCGGATGAAACGCGGCGACCAGCACGAAATCCTGATCGAGAATTTCCGTCCCTCGCAGTATCTCCTCGACGCCCTGGCCGCCGACTGACGCCCCCCCGCCGCGCTCCGGCACGCGCCCCGCACCCCGCTCGCACCCCGCTCATCCGCGCGGTCCGGCCATGGAGCCGCGGGTGAAAAACAGCCCGGGACGACCCCGCAAGCCTCAATGCATTGCGCATTGAGGCTTGCAGCATTGCGCCGCGTTCGCTATGGCAAGCGCTTCACCCTTTTTCACTTCTATCCCAACACCACAAAATTTGTTATGAACCGGAAAATTCGCATGGGCATGGTCGGCGGCGGACGCGGCGCTTTCATCGGCGGAGTGCACCGCATCGCCGCGGCGCTGGATGGGCAGATCGAGTTGGTCTGCGGCGCTTTTTCCTCGGATCCGGAACGCTCGAAGGCTTCCGGCGCGGATCTTTTCCTGCCGGCCGAACGCTGCTACGCCAACTACGAGGAAATGATCCTGGCGGAGAAAAAACTGCCGCTCGGCGACCGGATGGACTTCATGGTCATCGTGACGCCCAACCACATGCACTTCCCGCCGGCGAAGATGGGATTGGAAAACGGCTTCCACGTCCTCTCGGACAAGCCTGCCACCTTCAACCTGGCTGAAGCCAAGGCCCTGGCGGAAATCGTGAAAAGCTCCGGCTGCCTCTATGGCATCACTTACAACTACACCGGCTATCCTCTCATGAAGGAGGCCCGGCAGATGATCGAGCAGGGGCGCATCGGCAAAGTGCGCAAAGTCGTCGCGGAATATCCCCAGGGCTGGTTGGCGACTTTGTTGGAAAGCACCGGGCAAAAACAAGCCGCCTGGCGCACCGACCCCAAAATCTGCGGAGCGGCGGGATGCATGGGCGACATCGGCACCCACGCCATCAACCTTGCGGAATATGTCACCGGTCTCCACATCAAGGAACTGGCGGCGGACCTCACGATTTTTGTCGACGGCCGCCAACTTGAGGACGACGGCAATGTGCTGCTTCGTTTCAACAACGGCGCCAAGGGCGTGCTCCATTCCAGCCAGATCAGCGTCGGTTGTGAAAACAATCTCAGCCTCCGCGTCTATGGTGAAACCGGCGGCATCGAGTGGCATCAACGCGACCCCAACACCATGCTGGTGACCTCCCTGGACGGCCCCATGCAGGTTTACCGCACCGGCCTCGGCTACCTTGGCAGCGCCGCCGCCGGAGCCACCCGCACGCCGGCCGGGCACGTGGAGGGCTACCTCGAAGCCTTCGCCAACATCTACAAAAACTTCGTCAACCACATCCGCGCCGTCGCCACCGGGGCCACTCCGGATCCTCTGACCACCGACTATCCGACCATCGAGGAAGGGCTCGCCGGCATGGCGTTCATCGAAGCCTGCGTGGAATCCGCCGCCAACAATGCCGCCTGGACCCAGCTCAACTACACCCCCACCCCGCGCCGTGCCTATGGCGACGCCACCGTGAGCATCGACCGCGGCGGCCTGGCCTGATCCCAGCAAGCACCCCTGGCAAGGCCCGTCCCGGCCTTGTTTTCAGTCATCCGGCGAAATCAACTAACACTCCAACACTCTTCCAATCCTCACACCCTGAGGAGCCTAGAGGCACATAAAAAGGCCGATCCTTCAAACCGAAGGATCGGCCCTGATCTTTTCCAGAAGACGTTAGTCGAGTGGTCCGCCTTCCGCTATTTCGCCTTCGGCTCCATCCCGTAGAGACCGGACGTGATGGTCCAGGCCTCCTCCGCATTCATACGCTTAAGCTCATGTCCCGCGCCCCAGGAGTCGGAGAACAGGATTTCGTTATTGGTGTCGTTATAACCGATGATCAGGCGCATGTGTCCGCCGCCGGATTGAGGGAGATCCCCTTCCTTGAAAAGACCCAGCTGGACGCTCCACATGAGGGGGACGCCGGTGTCGATGGCACCCTTCACCATTTTTTTGAAGCGGTCCATGGCCCCGGAGGTGGCGCGGGCTTTTTTGAGAGTGTCCGCATCCATTTCCTGGTAGGCGAAGGCCACATTGTAGATCTCGTCCTCGGTTAGCACGCGGGTTTTGTTGCTCCGGGCGGCACGGTTGTAGTCCTTGATCAAATCCAGATAGCCACGCTCGGTCCAAGGGAGAAAGCGTTTCAGGCGGAGCTTGAATTTGCTATCGATTTTATCCAACGCCTCCGTCATTTTCGTGGGGCTGGTGCCGCCCGCGGCCGAGGAGTCGGCCATCTGCGCCATCTCGTGCTGATCCACCTCCGCGCCGTAATAACGTAAAACGCGCTCGGCGGTGGCGACGACGCAATAACCTTTTTGGCCCTGGTCCACCATGGGCACATTGGAAATATAGACATCGCCCGAGGGCGTCGTCTGGACGTTGGCTTTCAAGGAGCCAAGCGTGGAAGTGGCCGCGCCCTTGCCGGCGGTGACGACCGTGCCGATGGAGGTTTTCGGAACGGAGCTGACGGGAATGATCACCAGGCGGAGGAACTCCGGCCGGTCTTCGCCCTGCTGGCGTTTCATGCTGCTTTCGAGAAGATATTGGGAGTCGGCGGTTTTCCAAACCCAGCCTTTGGTCAGCACCGCACCGGCGGCTTTGCCCCGGTCGGCTCCGGGGTTTTTGACAAATTCGCTGATGGCGGTTTTGGCCTGGTCGATGCGGCGCTTGAAGTTTTCCGGCGCGATTTCTCCCGCATCCCCGCGATTGTAGAGGCTGAATTGCACCCGTTGCACCACGCCGTCGGCGAAGTTGCAGACGGTTTCATAAACCGGGAGTTGGTTGTTGATGATCTGGGGCGGCTTCCCGGTTTCGCGACGCGTGACATTGCCGATCCGCGACTGATTTTTCCCGGCGTCCAGCCACTCCGGGCGGAGGGCTCCGAGGGCTTTTTCGTAATCCGGGGCGGAAACTTTCCAGGTTCCGGCGCTCCCTGCCAGGATTTCCAAGGGGTCGGTGGAAGCCTTGGTCTCGGCGGCGGGGGCGGCGGCGGGCTTGGTCGGCTCGGCCTGTAGCGGGGCGCCCATGGTCAGGGACAAGGTGGCGCAGAGCAGGAGTCGGGATGTTTGCATGGGGAGGGTGTCAGGGAAAATGGAGGGGTCGCCGCGCGGGCGTGAATGGTGGGGAGAATAACAGTTCGCGGAATCCGGGGAAGAAAAATCCCAACAAAAATCGTGATTTTCCGCGGCGTGTCAGGGAGCGGAACGTTGCGGCACGGAGCTGCGCTTCATGAGCGCGCGGCGGAAGTTTCCAATCCCGCCGGCGATGGATTCCGCCAGGGATTGCCGGAAGTCCGGCCGGTGGATGCGGGCGCCTTCACTGGGGCTGCTGACAAATCCCCCCTCCACCAGAATGCCGGGTTTTTCGATTCCGGAGATGACGCTGTAGCGGGCGCGTTTCACGCCGCGGTCCACGCTCCGGAGTTTGTATAAGGTGTTGGCATGCACGGCGGTGGCCAGGGCGATGTTCTCGGAGTCGCGGGCATTGCCCCGACGGTTCGCCATATCGGAGCTTTTCAAGGCATCGTAAGTGGTGGCGGTGCCCTGCGGGGCCAAGGCGAAGGTTTCCAGCCCGATCGCGGAACTGCTGCTGTAGGAGTTGTAGTGCACGCTGACAAAAATGGAGCGCGGGGTGCGGTTGGCGATGGCGACGCGCTCGCCGAGCGTGAGGAAGACATCGGACCTCCGCGTCAAAAGCGTCTTATACCCAAGCTCTTTCAGCTTTTTCTCCAATCGGAGGGCGGTGTCCAGCGTGTAAGCTTTCTCCGCGCCGTAGGAACCCACGGCCCCGCTGTCGTGACCGCCGTGCCCGGCATCGATGACCACGGTGTCAAAGCCCTGGGCGTTTTCAATATAGGTGGGCCGGATGATCGGGTCCAGCAGTTTCGCCAAGTCCACGCGGGAGACAAGCACGGAGCCGTTTTTCTCGCTGGTGGGGAAGCTGAGGCAGAATTTGACGTTATTGATGAAAATGTCCTCCGCGCTGGTGGAGAACTTGATGATCATGGTGTTGGACCGCAGCCAGGCGTTCCGTCCCTCGCGCAGGAGGCGGGGGAATTTGTAAAACGTTTTGATGT
The DNA here is from genome assembly GCA_028293305.1 of Verrucomicrobiales bacterium. GTDB lineage: Bacteria > Verrucomicrobiota > Verrucomicrobiia > Verrucomicrobiales > V1-33 > CAIZWU01. The sequence continues at coordinate 5,654 of JAQGPD010000174.1, forward strand.
CCTCCAGCTTCACATAGTCGCGCCCATCCTCCTGGACGACCTGCCATTCAAAGGCCTCCGCCCGCGGGATGGAGGCCAAAGCAAGGGCGGGCAGCGCGAAACGGCGCAGCCAGGCACGCCGGTTGTGCGGCTCGGAAAGAAGGGATAAGTCGGAGTCCGGAGGAAACATTTGGGGGAAAGCGGGGCGGACGCAGGAGCATCCTGACAGGGATTATTTCCCGGTCAATCATAGAAGCGCCACGGCATTGCGCAACTTTTCGGATTTCTCAGCCGAAGGCCTGCCGCAAACCCCGCAGAGCATCCGCTCCCACCCGCAGCACGTCCCCGGCATACCTCCCCCAGCATGTGGCGAAGTCCTTCATACTCAAGTCGGGAGCCGCCGCCGTGAGCAGCAGCGCGAGCAGCAGGACATTGATCAGGTAGATCAATGCCCCGGAAAAAAAAACTCCATTGATCCTCAAATCCGGCTGATCCTTGAACACCATCCAAAGCGTGAAGGTGATGTGGAACCCCCAGGTGACCCCCATCATCAGAAAAACGCCCCACAACGGACGGAATCCGAAACCCCCAGGCAGCGGCAGGCGCGTGGTGAGGTCGAAAAACGTGCCAGCCAGCAGACACAACGGCACCAGAATCACCGTGTAGAGCGGGACAAAATATGGCGATAGCGCGATCAGAATGTTATTTTTATCCGTCAAAACATGCCCGCCTTTCGCCGTCACATGGAAGTGCGTCACCCGGCCCCCGCACAGGATGGTGAAGATGGCGTGGGTCATTTCATGCGCCCACACATAAAGCCACACCGGCCGCGGGAGCCATAAAAAGGCGATGGTCCACAGGAGCGTCCCCAAGCCAAAAAACCAGAAGGCGGGAGTCTTCCAAAACGACAGTCCCATGGAATCCAAAAACCCGGAAGCCAGGGCCCGGGTGGTGATCAAACAGGCGGGAACCAAAAACACCCAGGCAATCCAAAGGTAAATCTGCCGGACGGAAATGGTGCGCGGCGGCCGCAGCATGGACCCCGCCGTCCGACTGGCCAGAACCTTGGCCCGCTTGGCCGGGGGCAGCCGACGGTTCGCCGGTGCCCGCCGCGCCACCAATTCATCGGTATCCTGGGAGCGACGGGTTCGGGACATGGTGAAGGCTGGCGGCAAATAACGGGAAGGGGCGTTGAATATAAGATAAACTAAAAAATGTGCCAAGAATCTTTCCCTTTTTCCATGCAACTTTTCGGACACCGCCGACAGCCCAAACGCAGCCCAAACTCCCGGCCCCCTGCCCGCCCGTTGACTCAGCGCGTGGGAACTCCGGGTTCAGACGTCTCCAGCCCGGTGGGCATCAGAAGCAGTTTCTCCAACTCCGGCGCCGCCCGTTCCGCCGAGTGGCCGCGGTTGACCGCCAACCACTTGCCGTCCGGACTGAACCCTAGCCAACCCGTGACGTTGGGCTGCTCGATGATCGCAACCTCGGTCGCGGTCTCCAGATTCCAGAGCCGGACCGCCTCGAAATTCCCCAAACTGGCCAGGGTTTTCCCTCCGGGGGCGTAGGCCACGCAATTCACATCCTGCACGTGTCCGCGCAAAACTCCCTGCGGCGCGCCCGTGGCGGTGTCCCATAGCCGCAGGGTCGCATCCACACTCCCGCTGGCCAGTTGCCGGCCATCCGGAGAAAACGCGAGAGTGGTGATCTGAGCCAGATGCCCCTCCAGACTCAAAACCGCACGGCTTTCAATATCAATGAGTTTCACCACCGCAGCCGTGCTTCCCGCCACCGCCAGCAGCCGGCCATCCGTGCTCAATGTCACCGGCAGGCTCAATCCACCCGACGGCC
>JAQGPD010000177.1 GCA_028293305.1 Verrucomicrobiales bacterium
GGGATTGTATGGCACGCAAATTTATGTCATTCTGGGATTGGTTATATTTTGCGAGACCGGCTTGGTCGTGATGCCGTTTTTGCCGGGGGATTCGCTGCTGTTCGCGGCTGGCGCGCTGACGGCCGGGCAGGGGGAGAAGTTGAGCCTGGCGGTGTTATGGGTGATTTTGCCTCTGGCGGCGATTTTGGGGGACAATTTGAATTATTGGATAGGCCGCGGGCTGGGGCCGAAGGTTTTCAGCCGGCCGAGGTCCACGATTTTCAATCCGGCGACCCTGGCCAAAACCCAGGCATTTTACATCCGGCATGGGCGGAAAACGATTTTGCTGGCGCGTTTCATTCCATTGATGCGCACCTTTGCTCCGTTCGTCGCGGGGGTGGGGCGCATGGATTATGTGCGCTTTTTGCTATACAGCATTCTGGGCGCGTTTTTGTGGGTCATCGTCTGCACCACGGCGGGTTACTATTTCGGCAACATCCCGGTGGTGAAGGAGAACTTCGAGCTCGTGGTGGTGGGGATCGTGGTGGTCAGCATCCTGATGCCCGTGCTGGGCTGGCTGAAAGCGCGGCGTCAGGACCGGGGTGACGGGGCTGCGGCTAGTGCCGGGGAAGCGGCTGCGGCTGGGGAAGCGGCCGGGGGGACGGAAACGGATGGATCCGGGCGGGTGGGCTGAAGCTTGTTATCGGGAGGTAAGGCCGAGGTGTTGATGGGCCGGGTTGCCGGGGCGACTTCCAAAGTCGCGGTCCTTCGCCAGTGGACCGCGACTTTGGAAGTCGCCCCGGAGCATCGGCAGAATGCTCCCTCAGCCCCGGAGCATCGGCAGTGCCCTTGCTTTTGAAGTCAGTCGTTCCGGTGGAATCTCCCATCACCGGCAAGGCGGGGGGCACCGTCATCGTCCGGAATGGGGGTGAGGAATTTCCGCTCGACCAGGAAGGCATCGGCCTCGCTGATGGTGAGTTCGTAGAGGCGGGGATTCACGTTGAAGTTGAAAAACCCGTGGCCTTGAGTTTCGAAGGGGCGGACTTTGCAGACGTTTCCGCGCCACCACATTTTGCGGCGGAAGCGCTGGGTGTTTTCATAAGGCACCACGCGGTCGGCAGTGCCGTGGAAAATGATCATGGGCGGCATGCGACGGCGGGGATGCGTCATCAGGTCGGCGCGTTTCGCCATTTTTTTGTCAGGGAACTTGGAGCGGCCCACGCCCTTTTTGGAAAAATCGAGGATGGGGCTGAAGAGCACCAGGGCGTCCGGCACGCAGGAAAGCGACAAGTCGTCGGAGGGATCGTCAAAATCCTTCAGCATTGCCGCAGCCAGGGCGGCGTGCGCGCCGGCGGCGGCTCCGCAGGCAACGATGGCATCGCTCTTGATGCCGAGGTCCTCCGCGTGATGGCGTGTCCAGCGGATGGCGCTGCGCACGTCCTCCATGGCGTCCGCCGGGGTGGCGGCGGGAAAGCGGGAGGTGACCCGGTAGTCAAAAAGAATGGGCTGCATCCCGCGATTCGCAAAATACAGACAGTGGGGCGCGAATTGGCTGACCAGTCCCGAGTCCCAGGTGCTGCTGTAAAAAAACAGGATGGCTGGCCGTCCCTCCGGAGGGGCATCGCCGGAGACCGGGAAAACGTAGGCTTCCAGCTCCACACCGTCCGCCTGTTTGAAGGCATAGCAGGCGGTATCCGACAGTAACGTGCGATTCCTGTCCATCATGGACAAGGGATCGACGGCGCGGCGCATCGCAGGACGGGAGGGCATGGGCAAGTGAGAAAGGGGGAGGCTGGCCCTTGAGGGGGGCGGCTTGGATAGGCGGGGTGGAACCGGCTGGCAACCGAATTTCCTTTCGCAATCAGCAGTCTCCGGGCCAGCTTAATTCCCTGCAGGCCTGGGGGCGGCGACGGTGGGGCTGGGAGGCAGGGCGAAATCCGCGGGAGGATCCGGATGATCCGGGTCAAAAACCGGGAGGCCGGGTCGGAGGCGGGCAGCGAGTTCCGGCAATGCGCCCCGGATGCCCTCGACGACACATTTGGCCAGTTCCATGCCTCCGTAGGCATTGTGGTGGGTGTCGTCCTCCAGCATTTTGGTCTGGCCCGGGAAGGTGCCCGCCGGGTAGTGGACGAAGGCTTTTCGGGAGGCCTCCTCCCCGAGGGCTTGGTAAAGCCGGAGACTCATGGCATGCAGGTCGATGACCGGCACTTTTTCCTCGGCGCCGACTTGCCGCACAGCTTGGGCGAAATCATGCAAAGTGGTGAAGGTGTTCCCTGCTTTGAATCGCCGGCGCTCCATGGGGGTGACCAAAACCGGGCGGCCATTTTTTTCACGGATGTCCCGGATGTAGTCGCCGAGCCGGGTTTTATAAGTGGTGAACGGCCCGCTGCCCGGTGTTTTTTCTTTCTGATCGTTGTGACCGAATTGGATGAAAACGTAATCATCCGGCCGGAGGTCGGAGAGGATTTTTTCCAAGCGCCGTTGGCTCCGGAACGAGCTCAGCGCGAGACCGCTCTCCGCGTGGTTGGCCACGGCAGTGCCGGGACCGAAAAAGGCGGAGAGCATTTGCCCCCAGCCGGCGTAAGGCTCGTTCGGCTGTTCAGTGACGGTGGAGTCCCCCGCCAGGTAAATGGTGAGGCTCACTGGGTTGGGCGTGATTTCCAAGGTGCGCAAACCGGGAGTCTCCCCGAGGATTTCAAAAGTCAGTTTCGCGTCCCAGCGGCCCACCATCGGCGGCCCGGATTCGCGCCCGTTTATCTTCACCGGAGCCTGGCCGGCGATCTCCGGGGTGCGTATATTCGCTGTGAACTCCGCTGTCGCCACTTGATTGGCGGAGGTTCGAACCAAGGGCAAAATGACGCGCCTATTTTCAATTTTCAGCGTTGTGGCCGTTGGAGTAGCGACTCCGCCAAAGGTCGCTTTTACGTCATAATTTCCAGATGGTAGTAGCACGGAAAAGGTCCCGGAAAATGTGCTTTCGGACGGGTTGGCAGTCAATGTTTGTTGATTTTCCATGCCGAATCCGGATTTTTCCGAAAATGCATCTTTTATGGAGATTTTCGTGTAATTTGGGACGTTTTGTCCGCTCATAAATGAGAACCTCAACGTTTTCACGTTTTCCGCGTGAACCTCCGTCAAGAAAATCGCCATGCTGAAAAGGAGGATGGAGAGGCGTGATGGGTCGAAACGTGGCATTTTTCAGACGTGAGCCAGAGGTTCGAAATGAAGGGCAGAACTTGGGAGTGGAAGATGAAATCCGAATATCAGGACAGGCTTTTGAATGCACTTGGAAGTTGATGCCCGCGCGGAAAAGGGCGCGTGGGAAACACATCCCAAGCAGGCACGACTCTTTTTTGCTCACTCGCGGAGCGAGTGGAAACGCAGGCCGATCAACTGTTCTTATTTACTTCCCGATTTTATAGAGGCCCGTTTCCGTGCGGATGTAGAGTGCTCCGGGGGCGGGCACGGGGGTGGCGAGGGTGCGTTCGCCTTCCAGTTTGTTTTCGCCGGTTTTGGTGAACGTCAGGCCGGTTTTGAGGAAAGTGGTGGTGCCGTATTCGTCCAGAATGTAAATCGTGTCGCCGACGAGCAGCGGGGAGGCGGAGGTGGTGCGGGCGGTGCGCTCCTGCCAGTGGATTTTGCCGCTGGCGGCGTCGAGGCAGGAGGCGATGCCATTGTCCGCGACTTGGTATAACTCCTTGCCGTGGAGCAGGATGGACGGGGTGTTGGGTGCGCGTTTGTCCTGGGTCCAAGCAACGTGGGTGGCCGTGACATCGCCGGTGCCGCCGGGTCGGACGGCGTAGGTGACCGGGGCGTCGTAGCTGGTGGTGAAGAAGATGAGGCCGTGGCCGAAGGCGGGTTGGCCGATGACTGAATAGCCGTCGTAGCGGACGCGCCAGATTTCCTTGCCGTCGGCCGGATTGTAAGCGGCGATGGCGTCGCTGAAGGGGCTGACGACTTGCTTATGTCCTTCCCATTCAATGAGTGCCGGGGTGCAGAAGCTGAATTTCCTCGAGGCATTTCCGCCCCGCGGAGTGCGCCAGGCGATGCTGCCGTCCGTGGCTTTGAGGGCGGCGAGGAACGGGCCGTCCGCTCCGTCGCAGGGGAAAATGACGAGACCATCAACGAGCAGCGGAGAGGCGCCGCCGCCGTGGACGGGCGGGTAGGTCAGGCTGCGCTGGTCCCAGATTTTTTTCCCGTCGAGATCCAGGCAGGCCGTGCCTTCATGGCCGAAATGGACGTAAATCCGGCCGTCGGCGAGGATGGGAGTGGGGCTGGCGTGACTGTTTTTCTGGTGAATCGCGGGGGTGTTGGCGGATTCGGTGAAGATTTCGGTGTCCCACAGGGTTTTACCGGTCGCGGCATCAAGCGCCAAGGTGCGGAGGGATCGCGGGCCGGCGGCGTTTTGGTCCGTGCCGGGAGCGACGGCCGTCGTCAGGTAGAGACGGCCGCCGCTGAGGACGGGGGAGGACCAGCCTTTGCCGGGAAGGTCCACGTGCCAGGCGACATTTTCGGTTTTGCTCCAGCGGGTGGGAATGTCCGGAGCCGTGACCACGCCATCGGATTTCGGGCCGCGGAACTGGGGCCAGTCCTGGGCGGGCAGGGAGGCGGCCGGTAGGAGCAGAAGGCCAAAAAGGAGGGAGGGCAGTGGACGGGGCATGAGGCTGGTGCGGAAGGCGATTATTTTTTCTTGAGGGAGGCGGTGGCGTCGGCG
>JAQGPD010000618.1 GCA_028293305.1 Verrucomicrobiales bacterium
CGTTCGGGACGAAGAGGCCGTGGGTTCGAATCCCGCCAGCCCGACCACCCTTTCTGCGGAGTTTGTGCTTTTGGGAAAATGATGACATCCTCCAGTTGTTCCGAAACAGAATGAACTAGAATCATCAATTTGCTAGAGTCGAGCCTCGATGAATAAGAATAAAGTTTTCATGCCGCCAACTCGCTCTCGTTGGTTTGCCACAGGTGATGCTACGATTGGGTTCTAAATTGTTGAAAAATGCCGACAAGACTTTGCGATCGATAGTTGATTCAGCGACAGTTATCGCTGCCTCAAAAATGGGCTTCGGGGCGATCGATTTTTAAGATAGCAGATTCTTTACGCTCAATATTTGCTAGCCCGGGGCGTTGTCCATCCCGCAAAATGCCGCTGCGCCGAAAGGCGCTTTGGAGTGCGTGCGGCTTGCCGCCGCTTTAGGCAAGCGGGCTTGCCCGCGCCGATCGCAGGCTGAAATTTCAATCGCTTCCAACGCGCGACCGCACACGGCAGCAAGCAGCCTTCCGGAAAGCGGCGGCAAGCCGCGACGCACTCCAAAGAATTTAGTTATTACTCGTTGGTTAGGTCTGGGGCGGACAGGAATCAGAATTCCATGCGCGGAGAATAGTTGGCTAGTTGAACTGAGCCCATTTTAGCATGCGTCAGTCTCTGCGCCCTGTTAAAATCCGGGTGGCACTGTTTTCACTGTCGTTGTCGCCGTCGCCGTCGCTGTTGTCGTTATCGCGGTCATTTTCCATGTCGATGTTGTTATTTCCAGATAACATTTGTATTGACCATGCCACGCGGACGCATCACAATTAAAAATTCATGGGGCGAAAATCCAATCTGAAAAAATTCATCGCGCCGTGTTTGGGCTGTGCATTGTTTTTCGTGGCTTTCACCCGGATGGGGATGTCTGGCTATGCCGCGTTGGCGGCTCCGTATCCTGAATCCTGGCTGATTCTCAGGCCCGGAATGACCACCAGTGAAATCAGGGGGATCATCGGACCCCCGACCGCCGATGGCCGGGGGCTTAAAGGGATGGACGTGTGGGAGGTCCATCGCCTCGGCGTCAGACTGAGGCTGGAAATATTCCACGGCGGGGATACCGATGGAACCTCAATGGTCCACCGGATGACGCGGTCCAAACAACTGATTTTGCCGGGAGCGCAGCGGTTTGACGAATGCTCCATTGGAGACAGCAGACAGTGATAACAAGTCTAAATCATGCCAGCGCTTGTAACTGCGGGCCGCCAAGAGCTCACTCCTCCGGCGCACAGGTCACTTCCAAAAAGGCGTCGGGCTGTTTGAGATTAAGACGGATGCGGTAGGTTTTTCCTGGCAGGGCGGCCGCTTGAAACGGGGTTTCCCGCGACGTGAAGGTGGGGGAAAGGACTTTGTTATCACTCAAAACGACCAGCTCTTTCCTGCCAAAGGCGTTGGTGCCGCTGGTGATGATTGGGCTGTAGGCTTCGCCCGCGTTTTGGATAAACCCATCAAATGTGGTTTCATGGAAAGTGCCGGAAACCACCAGAAAAGCGCCCTGGGGTTTGACGGTCAGCGCATCGAGTTTCCAACCAATATTCCGGAAGCTGAAGTCCCTGGGAGTCACGGGCGTGACCGGATAGCTGCCACCATTGGGCAGGGCGGCCCCGGCTTCCGGTCGTTTGGCGGGTTTGCGGGAGCCGTCGGCATCCGGCCACTGCGGCAGATCAAATGATGTGGGATGAGGGAACTCCCGAATCATTTCCAAAGTGCCCTTTTGTCCGGTGCGCACGGTGATGGAAGGCGGGAAAGTCCGGAAGTCATCCGCCTTGCCATTCAGCAAGCCCGGTCCGGCCAGGGTTCCTCCGTTTTGACCGATGACGCGGATGTTCAATTTGTATTTGATGGCTTTGGAAGGTGGGGAGCCTATCAAGGCGGACAGTTCGCGGCTGTCGATGGGAGTCAGTGGAGTGTGCGCGCCGGAAAGGTAGGTGCTATCAGCCTCGCCGGAATTTTTTTGGACGGTGCCACAGCCGATCAGGACCGCGGCCAAAAACGTCGTGCCGATGCCCACCGCCGCATAACGGATAGGGGATTGCGGGGCGGACTTTCCACCAAGAAGCTGGCGGATGCGGAATTCGAGGGAGGAGGAATGGGCCATGGCGGTGATGAGTGGGCTGCGGGTGGTGAATTGACAGGATCGGGCGACGGACAGGAGGGTGGCGGCGTATTGGCGGGGTGAGGTGCCGGAGGCCGGCGGCGGCGCGGGTGGGACGGGGCGCGTGGGTCCGGGCGTGAGGATTTTCTTGCAAAGCGGGGCGGTTTCGTGTAGTTAGGAAAACCAAATTCCATGCGATTTCCGTTCCTCACTTTAGTTGGCTGCCTGGCCTGCGTCCTGCCGGCGGAGGCGCATAACAACTATTTTTTGCCGGGCGATGCGTTTTTCTCGGTCGCGGTGGAGCGGTCGGATATTTTGCAATGGACCGCCGCGACGGGGGATACTTTGGAGGTTTCCTACGCGCGGTTTGACGGGGAGTTTGTGGCATGTGGCAACATTGGATACAGCCGGCTGTGCCTCACCGGTGTCACGCCCGCTTTCCGTTCCGCGATGGCGGAGGCATACTGGCGGTTCGCACAGGGCGTCCGGCCGGAATACCGGGAGGAGGGGAACGACGGAAAGAGCGTGCTGCAGGAAAGCAACTGTGTGGTCGCCTTGATCTATGGGCGGGATTTCAGTTTGGATTATCCTCTCGGGCTCAAGTTCAACGAGGACTGGGTGGCGCAGGGAGCCGGTCGCTATGGTGGGTTTTTCACGGAATCGGGCCCTGTCATGAAGGACTGGAAATATGCCGCCGCCGTGCCGCCTTTGCCCGTGGTGGAAAAGCCCGGACCCTCCGCCCATCTGGCCGCGAACTATGAGGTGGCCCGCACAATCGACGATGCCTTGCATATCAAAGCCGGGGACATCACGGTGTTTCTTGTCGGGTTCGTCAAGCAAAGTGAATATGGTTCCGTCATTCAGCGCTGTCCGGATTTGCAGGAAATCCATAACAGCGTCGATGGTGCGCGCTACATGGCGATAACCAAAGATCTGATTCGCGATTTTGAATGTGATGAAAAAGGCAGCTGGACGGAAACGCCCCTCAAACTTCCCATCCCTCCGGAAAGCTCCGCCATCCCTGAAAAGCCCACCGTGCCCGCCGATATGGCCATGAAACCGTGGAAGCCCGGAAATTGAAATCCACTCCATATCCCGTCCGTCATGATCCGCCAGTATAACAAAACATAGTTGATTCATGCTGTAATCCTGTTCCTCGGAGGAGTGGTCTGCACGGCGCTCACCTTCCTGTTTTTTCAGTTCCTGACCAATTTTGCGGCCGCCAATTTAAGGCTCTCCCTGTCTGCTTCGGCGGGGATTTTGACAGGGATCGCTGGGGTGGCGGTGGCGTGATATTCAGGACACCGCCGATGGAGGAACAACGGGGGTCTTTTCAGTTATCATGAGTCCGGACTCTATCATGACTTCGGTGGGGAAACGGCGGGCGCCTTTTACGTGGGCTATCACGCGCACCGGGTCACGGGGCCGGCATTTGTCCTGGGGCAACTATTCCTGTCCGGTCCGCTGGGGATTCTGAGGGGTTGGACATTGCTGAACAGCCGCATTCCGGAGTCCGCCGATTTGGAGTCGAGGCTGGAAAACACTTTGGTCGTGCTGCGGGCGGCCAACAAGTGGCAGGGTTTCGGGGACCACCCGGAACTGAAAAACGAAATCCTCCACCTGGCACAAATGGATCTCATTGATTTCAGCGCCCGGGAACACACGGCCCGGTTCAAAGCAAAATAACGGTTCGCCTTTTTTATTGTCATATTTCATCCGCCCTGCTGCGGGGAACGTTTCCTCAAGTGATGCCTATCCGGTTTTAACTTTTGATATTGTCATGAAGACCACCTTTTCCGCCTGGCTCCTGATTTTGCTGTTCACGATCCTGTCCTGGACGCCGGCCGGCTGGGCAGGGGAGGCCGCGGCTCCGGCGGAGAAGGCGAAAATTGAATCGCTGATCCTGCGGATGCAAACGATGACCGACGCTTCGTTTGTGAGGAACGGAAAGGAATATGACGCTAAAACGGCCGCGCGTTTTCTACGGGGGAAGTGGGAGGCGAACAGTGATGAGATCCGGACGGCAGCGGATTTTATCGATAAAGCGGCCACCAAATCCTCGACTTCCGGAAAGCCCTATATGATCAAAACCAAAGCCGGAGTGGAGACATCCGCCGCGGATTTTCTGAAGGCCGAGCTGAAGAAAATCGAGAAGCCCGCGACCTGAGGTTTGTGGCGGAAAGCGGAAGTGGCAAGGCCGCCCCGCCGCACATTGCCAGAGCCGCGGGCAGACACGCGTCCCGGCGACGGGGAGAATGGTGACGGCGGGTTTTCTGCATGGACGGAGAGCTGCCTGGCGATGGAACCTGCAATCCAGCGGTCCTTCACCGCCAGCCATCAACCGCCTTCCGGCCAACCATTCCCGCACCATGAAAACTCCATCCCCTCCCTTTTCATCCACTCTGTGCCTTGCCGCCTCGCTGGCATTCCTGACTTTGAGCCCGGTCTGGATGCACGCCCAGGGCACGGAAGTCCGCACCGTGGAAAAGCCGGCCACCGCCGTCACCGAGGAAACCACCACGCGCACCGCAGTCCTGCCCGATCCCTCCCTGACGAAACGTGAGGGCAAGATCGACCGCATCGATGCGGAGACCAATCAACTCATGCTCCGCACCAAGCTGGGCAAGGAACCTATCGGATTCACGGTGAACTCCGCCACCAAGTTCATTGATTTGGACGGCAAACCGGTGGACCGCATGCTCCTGAAGCCCGAAGTCCCCGTGGAGCTGGACTTCGCGGAGGACGGCAATAAACTCATCGCCACGCGCGTCATCGTGCAGCGCGTCCAGGTTCCGGTTCCGGGTGCTGGAATGACCCTATCCAACCGCGAGACGCTCAAGCCGGGCGGCAAGGTGGTGGCCGAGACCTCCAAGCAGACGACCATCACCACTATCAATACCGGAGCCCTGCAAACGCTGGATGATGGTTTCATCACGATCAAGGAAAGCGGCGTCGAAGCGCCCGTCCGCTATCAAATTTCCAAAACCACTGCCTGGGTGAACGCCGCCGGCGAGCCCACCGCCGCGGGCGTTATCAAGTCGGGCCATCCCGTGAAGGTGACCTTCTCAAAGAATGGCGATGTTCTGGTGGCCGAACAGATCGCCGTGCTGGAACCCGCAGCTCCCGCCGCGAAAGAATAACAACCCATCGGAGGGTGGACATTCTGTCCACCAGGGAATCAGTTTCCCGCCCGTCCCCGTCATCCTAAAAATTCCTGGAGCTCCGGAAGCTCCGGAAGTTCTGAAAACAAACAAAGGCGCCAGCCGATCCATATCGGAATAACTGAACTAGATAGCTGAACAAGATAGCTGAAAAACAAGGCCGGGACGGGCCTTGCTACGGGGGCCGCTGGGTTTTTGACCTGCGGTCCCCACTTTCTTTTTCGGATTTCCACTCCGAACATGGCTTGGATCCCGGTGCCAACGGCCGGGAAATTTTCGAGACATGTCCACTGCCACCGCCACCGCCATCGCACCCGCCGTCACCAATATCGCCGCCTATCAATTCGCCGCCCTCACCGGATTGAAGGAATGGCGCGCCGAACTCCTGCAACTTTGCCGCGCGGAGGGATTGAAAGGCACCATCCTGCTGAGCACGGAAGGGATCAATCTTTTCATGGCTGGCGAGGCGGGGGGCGTGGAAAAATTGTTGGAGGAGCTGCGTCGCCGGCCCGGTTTGGAGACGCTGGCGGCCAAATACAGCGAGAGCCGGCATCAGCCTTTCACTCGGCTTTTGGTCAGGATCAAAAAAGAAATCATCGCGTTCGGAGTGGAAGGCATCGATCCCGCGCGGCGCACCCCGCCGAAGCTTTCCGCCCGGGAATTGAAGCAGTGGCTGGATGAAGGCCGGCCGGTGACTTTGTTGGACACGCGGAATGATTACGAGGTCAAGCTGGGCACCTTCCGGGGCGCGCGGACGATGGGGCTGGACCACTTCCGGCATTTCCCGGCGGCGGTGGACGCCTTGCCGGCGGAGCTGAAGGAGCAGCCTATTGTCATGTTCTGCACCGGCGGCATCCGTTGTGAGAAGGCGGGTCCCTACATGGAGCGCGAGGGTTTTAAAAGCATTTATCAGTTGGAGGGCGGCATCCTGAAATACTTCGAGGAGTGCGGCAGCGCGCACTATGACGGCGAGTGTTTTGTTTTTGATCATCGTGTGGGAGTGGATCCGGCGCTGAGCGAGACCTCCAGTGCGGTTTGTTATGTTTGTCAGGAACCCCTGACGGAGGAGGACCAGGAATCCGCGAAATATCGTCAGGGTAAATCCTGTCCGGCCTGCTGGCGGGCACCGGAGGAGGAGCAGGCCGCGGCCCTGGCGGCGCGTCAGGCTTTGCTGGACAGCGTGTCCAAACCTTTGCCGGGAAGTGTGCCCTATGATAACAACCGTCCCCTGAAAGTGCCGGCTTCCTGTGAAGGCATGACGGTGATGGAAACCCTGGCCTGCGTGTTGCCGCATCATGCGGCGGAGTCGTGGGCCTCTGTTTTTGAAGCCGGCCGGATGCGGGATGATGACCATC
>JAQGPD010000197.1 GCA_028293305.1 Verrucomicrobiales bacterium
GAGGAATTTTGCTAGGGAGGCAGGGAAGGAGCGGGGTGGGGGTGGGGGGTGTTCGGCAATTTCCAAATGCTATTGGTGGACAGGATGTCCACCCTCCGTGGGATGCTTTTGGTGGACAGGATGTCCACCCTCCTTTTTGCGGGGGATGGGTGCTTGGTTTTGGGGGCAAAAAAAACCCGGGGCATGGCGGGATGGCCATGCCCCGGGTTGCGGGAATCGAGTTAGTGGCGGGAGGTGGAACTGTATGTAAACCCGACCGCAGTGCGTTATTTCGACTCCGGTTTCGCGGGAGGGGCCTGGGGAGCGGGTGGGGCGGGGGGAGCTTTGGGCTGGCCTTCGACTTTGATTTTCGGAGGGCCGCCGCCCTGGGGGATTTCCACGGAAACGGGCGGGGTGACGGCGGTGATGGGCTCGCGCTTCATCTGGGGGATGGGCTGGCCGTCGGGGCCGATGCCTCCGGTGGGTTGGTTGGCGGGAGGCTCCTCGGCACCGGTGAGTTCGATGGTGTAGGCGAGGACGGAGTTGGGCTTGAGCGGGCCGCGGGGGGCTTCCCCGAAACCGATGACCGGGGGCAGCCAGAAGCGGGCTTTGCCTCCGACTTTCAGCATTTGAATGCCTTCCTGGAGTCCTTTGGGCAGAGCCATGAGGGCGCGGCGGGAGGGGGCGCCATCCGGGGTGCGGTCGAATTCCGTGCCGTCCGCGGAGGTGGCCACGAGGTTGAGGGTCACGGCATCGCGGGGGCCGGGGGTGCGGCCTTCGCCGGGTTTGTCAATGATGTATTGCAGTCCGGAAGGGGAGGTTTTCACGCCTTCTTTTTTGCCGTTAGTGGCGAGAAATTCGTTGGCGGCGACGAGGTTTTTCTCGGCCTCGGCTTTCATTTTCGCCTGTTGGCGGGTGGTGATTTGCGTTTGGAGTTCCTGCATGATGGCCTGGACGTCGGCGGGCAGGATTTTGGCGGGTTTGTTTTCCGCGGCGGTGCGCACGGCCTCCATGAGGGTGGGAACATCGACCTCCACGCCGGAACGTTTGATTTGCGCGGCCATGGCCAGGCCACCGGCGTAGTCGACGGATTTCGCGCCTTCCAGACCGTCCTTCAGGCCGGCGAGCAGCTCGTTGGCATCGAGGGTGGGTTTGTCAGGATTGTTGGCGGCGTTGGTTTTTTCCCGACCGCCAAGGAAGGTGCCGAGACCGTAGCTCTGGCGTTCTTTGTTGGATTTGAAGGGGCCGAGATCCACCGGCTTTTCAGCGAGGCCGGCGGGAGGAGGAAGGAGGGAGGGCTGGCCGGGGGCGGCGGGAGGGGCGGCGGGTGGCGCAGGTGGGGCGGCCGGCGCGGCGGTAGGATTTTGCGCGGCGGCGGGAAGAGCCAGCAGGAGGGAGGCGAGGGAGAGGGTCAGGGAGACGCGGATCGGTTTCATGATAATGTTATCGGAAGGGGGGTGGGAGGAGGGTGTGATGAGTGCGGGATTAGGTTTGTCGGGTTTCTGCGGCCGGGGAGGAAAATCGGCCTGGGGCCGGATGGAAAGTTAAGCGGATTCGGAGGAAAGCGTCAACCCCTCGCGTATCCGGGCTTTTCCGCTGGCACGTTGCGGCGGAATGCGTAATCTCTGTTAGAAATGCCTTCCCCCCTTACCAGATCCACCCCGGTTTTCCGGTTGCTGACCGAATTGAATGCCACGCGGATTTCCCTGCTGGATGAACATTCCGGCCAGGAGCGGCGCGGGCAATTGATGGGTAGGATCGCGGAATATTTGCTGGTGTCGCTGATCGTGCTGGTGATTGCGGGGATCGAGGTGGGCCGCTGGTATTTCAACACGCCTCCGCAGCCGGTATGGGTGTGCGCCTTCGCGCTGGGGGTGACGGGTTATGCATTGTTGAGGGTCTGGCTGATCCTGCCCCAGGTGCGGGTGCTGTCGCGGGAGCGCGAGGCGATGCGGCTGCTGCGGCACGCGGTGCAGGGACTTTGCGGAAAAGGTTATGTGCTTTTTGATGGGGTCACCGGGCCACGCGGGTGGTCCCTGGGATCCGTGCTGGCGGGGCCGACCGGCGTTTTTTGCGTGATCACGCGCTTTGTCCCCCGGGGTTATAACCTGACGGAAGTGGTTGAGCATGTGGATGATGGACAGTTGAAAATCGGCGCCCACGAAGTCATGGCCGATCCCCTGGAACAAGCCCGCCGGGCCGCCACGGGACTCTATGAGCTCTTGGCCGCCAACGGCTTGGACACGGTGCCGGTGCAGCCCGTGGTGGTGTTTCCCGGCTGGAGCGTGCGGAAAGCCAGCGGTTTTGACGATCCGGAGGTCCTGGTCACCGGGGACCAGCTTTTGGAGGACACCATCCGCCAGGCCTCCGGCAAGCTGGAGCCGAAACAATTGATCGCCGTCAGCATGCTCCTGGAAAAAGCCGCCGCCAAGGCACCGATCCACCCGACGCATGCGGACGGCTACCCTTGAAGCGGTGGGGGTTGGGCCGGGTGCATCCCGGATTGGAAAAATGTCAGGCTTTCCGGCTTTTCACCTATCCACCTATCCGCTTTTACTTCTTTATGGGTGATAACTGTCAGGCATGATGCCTAACCGTAAAACTCCGGTTAGGCCCGGGAATAGGGCACTTTTTCAGACCGGGATTTTCCAACCGCGGAGCTGGCAGTGGACCTGCGCGACTTTTCCCATGTAATGGTCCATGCGGTATTTTCCGGCGGCCTCCACCATGGCCTTTTCAGCTTTCGCGGCGTCTCCCATGACCTCGTGGTATAGCCCGAGATACAGGCCGGAATAACATCTTTGATTCCGCAGTTCCCCGGCGCTGATTTTTCGTGGGCGCGGCGACTCTCCGCTGACATTTTTCGCGTCGCTGGCCGGTTTGGCCGCGTTTGCCGGATCCCCGCCACCTCCCGCCACGGGCTCCTCCGCGCCCACTTCCGCCGCCGCGCGCACGGCTTCCACGGTCCCGGTGCCGGCATACAGCGCATGGATTTCCTTCATCGGGACCCGGCCATCCCGCCCGATGGGAATAAAAACCTTTCTGGCCGCCGCGGGCGATTCCTGACGCGCCACACATAAAAAATGCCAGGCCGCATTTTCCACATCCTCCGGATTCACCTTCCGATGGGCCTCAAACTGCTCCCTGCCCTCCTTGTATCGCCCCGCATAATACAAAGCCAGACCCCTCTGCCAATGATGCGGCCCGCTCTCCGGATCCTCCGCGATCTGCCGGTCCCAATGCCGCAGAGCCTCCTCGATTTTCCCCTCCATGAACGCCCGCGTCCCCTCCGCCATCGCGGATTCCTCCGCCCGCAGGATTCCTCCGCCCGCCGCCGCCGCCAGACCCGTAAGTAAAAAACAACGTCGTTTCATGCCCATGCTTCTACACCGATCCGCCCCACCGCCGCAAGCCCGCAGGAAACGGTGACCCCGCCTTGCCCCCCGCCGCCGCTGTGGTAACCCTGCCCTTCCCTATTCATGTTTCACCTCGCTCTCAAAATGCTCATTGGCGACCGCGCCAAGTTCCTCATGCTGCTAGGCGGTCTGTTTTTCGCCGCCCTGCTCATGACCCAGCAATGCGCCGTCTTCTTCGGCCTCCTCACCTGGACCACCAGCCACCTATCCAATATCCGGGCCAAAGTCTGGGTCGTGGAATCCCGTGTGGAACAGGTCAATGAACTCAAACCCCTGCGTGATACCGACGTCAGCCGCGTCCGCTCAGTCCCCGGCGTCGCCTGGGCCGTGCCGCTTTACATCAGCGTCCTCCAGGCGCGCCTGAGCGATGGGAATTTCAAACCCATCCTCTGCGTCGGGCTGGATTCCACCAGCCTCGTCGGCCGGCCCGCCACCATCCTTTCCGGGCGCATCGAGGACATCCGGCTTCCTAACAGCGTCATCGTGGACGACCTCGCCCTCACCCGGCTCAAAGCCCCCGGCGGCCCGCCTCCGAAAGTAGGCGACACCTTCGAAATCAACGACCGCGAAGCCCGCATCGTCGCCATCTGCAAGAGCGACCGCGCCTTTTTCGGCTATCCCTATGTCTTCACCACCTACGATCAGGCCCTGCAATTCGCCCCGCGTCAGCGGAAAATGCTGAGCGCCGTCCTCGCCGAACCCGCCGCCGGCCTAACCGCCCAGGAAACCGCCGACCGCATCAACGCCTCCGTCAGCGGCATGCGCGCCTGGCCGGAGGAAAAATTCTACTGGGACACCATCCGTTGGTATTTTAAAAACACCGGCATCCCCATCTCCTTCGGCATCACCATCCTCCTGGGCTTCGTCGTCGGCATCGCCATCAGCGGCCAAACCTTCTATGGCTTCGTCCTCGAAAACCTCAAAAACCTCGGCGCGCTCAAAGCCATGGGTGCCAGCGATCTCCTGCTCTCGGCCATGCTCATCATGCAGGTCCTGACCGTCGGGCTTATTGGTTATGGGCTCGGGCTCGGCGTCGCCAGCGCCTTTGGAGCCCTCGCCAGCAGTCGCGGAAATCCTCCCTTTTTCCTCCCCTGGCAACTCGTCGCCGGAGTCTTCGGACTCATCCTCCTCATCTGCCTCGCCGCCGCCTTCCTGGCCATTCTCAAAGTCCGCCGCCTGGAGCCCGCCGTGGTCTTCCGCGGCTGACATCCTGACAAATATCCCCGCACCGCATGTCCCAGAACACCGCCGTCCTCGCCCACCAAATCACCAAAGGATTCGGAAAGGAAAACGCCCGCACCATGGCCCTCAAAGGCGCGGATTTCGAAGCCCCCCTCGGCGAACTCCAACTCATCGTGGGCCCTTCCGGTTGCGGAAAAACCACCCTGCTCTCCATCATCGCCGGAACGCTGGATCCTGACGAAGGATCCGTCACCGTCCTTGGCGAGAACCTTGGCAAACTATCAAAGTCGCGCATAACTGATTTCCGCCGGCGCAATATCGGATTTATATTCCAACAATTCAATCTCATCCCCACCCTCACCCTGGTGGAAAACACCAGCGTCCCCCTCCTCCTGAACGGTGCCTCCCGCCACAAAGCCGAGCAGGCCGCCCAGGCCATGCTCGACCTCGTGGGCCTCTCCGGCCGCGGCCACCACTACCCGCGCCAACTCTCCGGCGGACAACAACAACGCGTCGCCATCGCCCGTGCCATGGTCCACGATCCCCGCCTCATCATCTGCGACGAGCCCACCTCCGCCCTCGACCGCGACACCGGCCACCAGGTCATGGAGCTCCTCAAAGCCGTCGCCCGCAAACCCGGCCGCTCCGTCATCGTCGTCACCCACGACCCACGCGTCTACGACTTCGCCGACCGCATCGCCGAAATGGAGGACGGCCGCGTCCTCAACAACCAACCCGCCGCCACCAGCCCCGCCCTGACCGCCGCCCACCACTAACCACCCCCCCCCGCCAACACCCCCAGCAGCGCCCCTAATAACTTAATAACTTAATAACCAATAACTCCCCCCCCTCCCCCTCCCCGCCCCACCATGATCTACCGCATCTTCATTTTCGCCCTCATCG